>VGHV01000013.1 GCA_016868095.1 Betaproteobacteria bacterium | reverse complement strand
TTGCCCATCTCCCAATGCCCAGGATGACCAATACCATCATGCTCAATGGCGATAAGGATCCCGAAGAGATCATCGCATCGATCGATCGCGGTATTTATGCGGTCAATTTTGGTGGCGGCCAGGTGGACATCACCAACGGCAAGTTTGTCTTCGGGGCAAGCGAGGCGTGGTGGGTTGAAAAGGGTAAAAAGCGCTATCCGGTCAAAGGTGCCACCTTAATTGGTAACGGGCCCGAAGCGCTCACCCGAGTAACCATGATCGGTAACGATATGAAGCTCGATCCTGGAGTAGGAACTTGCGGCAAGGACGGGCAAAGCGTGCCGGTTGGTGTGGGGCAGCCGACGCTACGTATCGAGGGACTTACCGTAGGCGGGACGGCTTAGTCGCTGGCTCGATTTCTTGACGACGGGCTTTTGTGGCATAGTCCATCCCGATTGCACGAGATCTTCAGGACTACATCATACTTTTTCGCAGGATTTTACTTTTGGGGCTTTTCCGCAACCGGCGGAACGAGTCAAAGGACCTGTCACCCTAAAGTCAACCGAAGATTCGAACAAACCGCCGGGACCCCGGCGGTTTTTTTTTGATTTGGAGCGAGCCATGCAACCCATAACCGACGATGTCCGTATTCGAGAAATTAAGGAATTGACGCCGCCCTCGCATGTTTTGCGCGAGTTTGTATGCAGCGAGCGTGCCGCCCAGGTGACTTATGAATCGCGTCAGGCGATTCACCGCATCCTCCATGACATGGACGATCGACTGCTGGTCATCATCGGCCCCTGTTCGATTCACGACACCAAGGCAGCGATGCAATATGCCAAGCAACTGATGGGCTTACGTCAGCGTTATGCCCAGGACTTGGAAATTGTGATGCGGGTTTACTTTGAAAAGCCGCGCACGACCATTGGTTGGAAGGGATTAATCAACGATCCCGATTTGGACGGCAGCTTTCAAATTAATAAGGGTCTTCGGCTCGCTCGCGAATTGTTACTCAACATCACCGAAATCGGCATGCCGGCAGGCACGGAGTTTCTTGACATGATTTCGCCGCAATACATTGCTGATCTGGTTGCGTGGGGTGCGATCGGTGCTAGAACAACCGAGAGCCAATCGCATCGTGAGTTGGCTTCAGGCCTAAGCTGTCCAGTCGGCTTTAAGAATGGCACCGATGGCAATTTGCGTATCGCATTCGATGCGGTCAAAGCAGCCTCACACCCTCACCACTTTTTGTCGGTGACCAAAGGCGGGCACTCGGCCATCGTATCGACCAACGGTAATGAGGACTGCCATGTCATTTTGCGTGGTGGCAAAATGCCGAACTTTGATGCTGCTTCGGTCGACGCGGCTTGCAAAGAGGCTGCCAACGCGGCGCTAGCCTGTCGCTTGATGACTGACGCAAGCCACGGTAACAGTCAAAAGAAGCCTGAAAACCAGATCCCAGTGCTAAGAAACATCGCAGCACAAATCGCCGAAGGTGATGCGCGCATCATGGGGGTGATGATCGAGAGTCATTTGCATGCAGGTCGTCAAGACCTTGTCCCCGGCAAGCCCTTGACCTACGGACAAAGCATTACTGATGGTTGTATCGGTTGGGATGATTCTGCGCAAATGCTGCAAGAGCTCGCCGATGCGGTTAAGGCGCGGCGCCTTGTGCTTGAGACCGCTTAGCGTTTTCTGTCCCACAACACATCGAGCCCGCCTGCCTGTCGATTGAGCACACGGGCAAGCACAAATAAGAGGTCGGAGAGCCTGTTGAGGTATTGCTGCGCGAGCGGGCGCACGGTTTCTGCCGCCGCAAGCGCAACCACTGCCCTTTCAGCGCGCCGACAGACGGCGCGGCACACATGGGCTTGGGCAGCATGGGATGAGCCACCTGGCAAGATGAATTCGGCAAGCCTAGGCAGGCTTGCATTGTGCAAGGCGAGCGCTTCATCGAGTCTTAGCACTTGGTGGGCCTGTAATTGTTCGTAGCCAGGAATGCAGAGCTCGCCGCCTAAGTCGAATAAGTCATGCTGGATTTCATGAAGCAGGCTGTCGATTCCTTTGAGCGCATCTGGTTCAGCGCTTGTTAGCGATGGAGTAAAGGCTGCGCGCAGCACGCCGAGTTGGGAATTCAACTCGTCGACCTCGCCCATGGCGTGCACCCTGAGGCTGTCTTTAGAGGTGCGGCTGCCATCACCTAATCCCGTGCTGCCATCGTCCCCTGTACGCGTTGCAATTGTCGTCAGTCGCTGACCCATAAGCCTCGTCCTTCCTTCGCCATGTCGTTCATGTCAAATGGCAGCCCAGATCCTTGATCGCCTGAGCTTGCGTAATCGTTAAAACGGCCAACAGTTTAAGCGCCAGCCCGATTTGGACGCTTTGTGCCCTTTACACATCGACGTCATCATTGGTATTCGCCATCGGACGTGGGATACTTCTCGTCTCATTGTGGAGGAGACTGCCCATGAATTCGCCTTATGCCGTGCTCGATGCGATCAGGCGCCCACTGCCTCAAGCGCTCAGCGAGGCTTTAAAACAATTATTTTCAGAACGTTTTTCAACATCGCAATCGGTGCGAGATCACCACGGCAAGGACGAATCGCCATTCCCAACAACACCGCCTGATGCTGTGGTCTTTGCTCAGAGTACCGATGAAGTCGTCGAAGTGGTGAAGCTCTGCGCCAAATATAAAACGCCGCTTATTCCCTTTGGTGCCGGGTCCTCGCTCGAGGGGCATTTGCTCGCCGTCCAGGGCGGTGTGAGTTTGGATGTTTCGGGGATGAATCAAATCATCGCGATTCATGCTGAGGATTTGACTGCGACGGTGCAGGCTGGGGTTACTCGCAAGCAATTAAATGAAGCCCTTAAGTCAACCGGCTTGTTTTTTCCGATCGATCCGGGTGCTGATGCTTCGCTTGGCGGTATGGCGGCAACCCGCGCCTCGGGGACCAACGCGGTGCGATATGGCACGATGCGTGAAAACGTTCTAGGACTTAGTGTCGTGACTGCCGAGGGCAAGGTGATTAAGCCCTTTAATCGCGCAAAGAAATCGTCAGCGGGCTATGACTTAACGCGCTTATTTGTCGGCTCAGAGGGTACGCTTGGTGTGATTACCGAAGTAACCGTCAAGCTTTATCCAGTTCCCGAGGCGATGAGTGCAGCGGTTGTGAATTTCCCATCGCTTGATGCAGCGGTCAATACCGTGATTCAGACGATTCAGATGGGCGTGCCCATTGCTCGCAGCGAATACCTCTGCCCGTATACGATTAAGGCGATCAACGCGCACTCGCACACCACGCTTCGCGAAGCGCACACCTTGTTTTTTGAGTTTCATGGCACTGATGCCTCGGTGAAGGAGCAGGCCGAAGCGGTGCAGCAGCTCGCTAGGGAGTTTGGTGGCGAGGATTTTGAATGGGCTACACGTCCCGAGGATCGCACACGTTTGTGGAACGCTAGGCACAATGCCTATTTCGCTTTGTTGCAATCGCGCCCAGGTAGCAAGGGTTTGTCGACTGATACTTGCGTGCCGATTTCAAAGCTTGCCGATTCAATTACAGGCGCTCGCGCCATCCTTGATCGTTCGTCGATGCCAGTCGGTATTTTGGGACATGTTGGTGACGGTAATTTCCATTGTGCCATTTTGATCGATCCCAATAATCCTAAGGAAATTGAGGAGTCAGAACGTTTAAATGATGAAATCGTCAAGCTTGCCCAGTCGATGGAAGGTACGTGTACTGGCGAGCATGGCATCGGTCTGCACAAAATCGACTATCTCGAGCACGAGGCGGGTGACGATGCGATGGACATCATGCGTTCGATCAAGCGAGCCATGGATCCTTCGAATATTCTCAACCCAGGCAAAATTTTCAGATTGCAATAATCTTGAGATCGTTGTGAATCGCGAGTTTTGATGGCAAATGCCCTTGATGAAAAAGCAGAGCACGACGATGCTCTGGCCGGCTTAAACCTTACGACTAAGACAGGTTTGGCAAGGGTCGAAGCACCTTTGGAGCCTTTGCAAAGCGATATCGCTAAGCCGCCTAGTCCTGCGCGTAAGGCGCAGGTGGCGCGCGAACTTGCGCGCTTGCTTCCCGAGGGTGCGGTGCTTTGGCGTGATGAGGATTTGCGCCCCTACGAATGCGATGGATTGTCTGCCTTTAGGCAGCTGCCTATGGTGGTCGTTATGCCCCTCAATGAGGCTCAGGTGATCGAGGTGCTTCGCTGCTGCCATCGGCTCGAGGTACCTGTGGTCGCTCGCGGTGCGGGCACAGGCTTATCGGGTGGCGCCATGCCGCACGCCTCCGGGGTTGTACTGTCATTAGCACGACTCAACAAGATCCTTCATCTTGATCCGCATGCACGCCTTGCTCGTGTGCAGCCCGGTGTGCGCAATCTCGCCATTTCAGAGGCCGCAGCCCCGTTTGGCCTTTATTACGCACCCGACCCCTCCTCGCAAATCGCTTGCACGATCGGCGGCAATGTCGCTGAAAATTCGGGCGGCGTGCACTGCCTTAAATATGGCCTGACTGTTCATAACGTTATGAGAGTTAGGGCTATAAGCATCGAAGGTGAGGTGCTCGAGTTTGGATCTGAGGCACTCGATAGCCCAGGACTTGATGTGCTTGCCGCCCTTATTGGTTCTGAAGGCATGCTTGCGGTTGTCACCGAAGTCAGCGTGCGCTTGATTCCCAAGCCCCAGCTTGCTCGCGTGGTCATGGCTTCGTTCGACGATGTGATCAAGGCTGGCGAGGCGGTCGCCATGATCATTGCCGAAGGCATTATTCCGGCCGGTTTGGAAATGATGGATCAAAAGACTGCTGAGGCGGTCGAACCCTTCGTGCAAGCAGGTTACGACTTAAAGGCGCAAGCGATTCTACTTGCAGAGTCTGATGGGACGCCCGAGGAAGTCGCCGAAGAGATTGCTCGTATTGAGGCGGTCTTAGAGAAAGCAGGTGCTACCGCGATGAAGGTTTCTGCCTCTGAAGGCGAACGACTTCGCTTTTGGTCAGGTCGCAAAAATGCATTTCCGGCAGCAGGACGGATTTCGCCAGACTACTACTGTATGGATGGGACCATACCGCGCAAGCACCTTGGCAATATGTTGCGAGACATTGCGGCTATGGAAGAAAAGTATGCGCTTCGCTGCATGAATGTGTTTCATGCGGGCGATGGCAATTTGCATCCCTTAATTCTTTTTGATGCCAATGATCCTGATCAATGGCATAGGGCCGAACTTTTTGGCGCAGATATTTTAGAGCGTTGTGTTGATTATGGCGGAACGGTCACTGGCGAACACGGTGTTGGTATTGAAAAAATCAATTCCATGTGCGTGCAATTTTCCCCCAGTGAACGCGCAGCATTCTTTGCCTTCAAGCGCGCCTTTGACGCACTTGGCCTTCTAAACCCTGGCAAAGCGATCCCAACGCTTGCCCGGTGCGCTGAGTATGGCAAGATGCATGTTCATCGTGGTGCACTTTCGCATCCAAATTTAGAGCGGTTTTAATCGTCACGATGTTTTTGCACCTTGCTTTGGCGCTATCTGGCGCAGACCGGTATGCTCGATACCAGTGCTTTCGATGGGACGGTTGCTAGTGGAGAGTCTGGCTTGGTTACAGCAACGCATACTCGATGCGGCCCAACATCAAATTCCGCTTCGTTTGCGAGGCTCTGGCAGCAAAGATTTTTATGGTGAAGCAGCCCGCGGTGAAGCGCTTGATGTAAGCGTTCATCAAGGTATTGTTAGTTACGAGCCAACCGAGCTTGTTATTACCGCAAAAGCCGGCACAGCCCTCAGCTTGATTGAACAAAGCCTGGCCGAACATCGCCAAATGCTTGCCTTCGAGCCGCCTCATTTTGGTCCCCAGGCCACAGTCGGTGGCATGGTTGCTGCCGGCCTTTCTGGGCCACGCAGGGCGACAAGTGGCGCGGTGCGCGACTTTGTACTCGGCATGAGTCTTATTGATACCAACGCGGAGGTGTTGCGATTTGGGGGCGAGGTCATGAAAAATGTGGCTGGCTACGACCTCTCGAGATTGCATGTGGGTGCGCTTGGAACGCTCGGTGTGATTGCTGAGGTCTCGCTCAAGGTCTGGCCAATGCCCGCGGCGAGCGAAACCCTATGGCTTGCCATGGACGCGTCAGCAGCCATTGAGCACTTGAATCGCTGGGCGGCCGAGCCCTGGCCCTTAAGCGCAAGCGCCTGGGTGGACGGGCATTTAATACTTAGGCTTGAGGGTGCTCAAGCGGCGGTGACGCAGGCAGCAACCCGCTGGCAAAAGGACTATCAGGCCAAATTCCTGTCAGCCGATCAGGCGAGGCAGTTTTGGGACGACTTAAAAGAGCAGCGGCTTGCGTTTTTTGGTGCGGTACGTCAGTCGTCGAAGGCCTTATGGCGAGTGAGTCTGCCTTCGGCAAGTGCGCATCAGTCTTCTTGGGGCGATACGGTGATTGAGTGGGGCGGTGCGCTGCGTTGGGTGCTTTGCTCCAACGATGATGCCTCGATTAGGGAGCAGGCCCGGGCTTTGGGCGGTCACGCGAGTTTGTTCCGAAGCCTTGATAAGCGCCACCCTGTGTTTAGCCCGCTTGCGCCGGCGATGCTGGCGCTCCAGCGTCGGATCAAGCGTGAGTTCGACCCACTGGGAATTTTTAATCCTGGCCGACTCATGCCTTCGCTCGATCTCAACGCTTCATTCGCGTAAATCCTCAAGGTTGTTATGGAAACCCATCTCGCAAGCTGGATGAAGTCAACACCCGATGGTGATCTTGCAGAATCGATTTTGCGGCGATGCGTCCACTGCGGGTTTTGCACGGCAACCTGTCCGACTTATCAGCTTTTAGGCGATGAGCTTGATGGTCCCCGGGGTCGGATTTACCTCATCAAGCAGGTGCTTGAGGGTGAAACCGCAAGCCGTGCCACCCAAAGCCATTTGGATCGCTGCCTGACCTGTCGAAACTGCGAAACCACCTGCCCCTCGGGCGTTGCCTATGGCCAATTGCTCGATGTGGGACGAAAAATCGTCGAGCAACAAGTCAGCCGGCCGCTCTCTCAAAGGCTGTTGCGAGGACTCTTGCGCGAAACACTGACCCGGTCCTGGCTATTCAACCCAGCGATGAAGCTTGGCCAGAGTCTGCGCTCGATCCTGCCGCCTTTTTTGCGCGCAAAAGTACCGGTGAAACGTGCAGCTGGCTTGCTGCCCACGCCTCTCCAACTTGCTGAACATCGCAGACAGGTCTTTATGCTTGTGGGCTGTGTTCAGCCTGCGATGATGCCAAGCATTGATGCAGCCACCATCCGCGTGCTGCATCGTTTGGGCATTAGGGCCGAAACAAGCCAGGGCTCGGGTTGTTGTGGTGCGATTCGTCATCACCTGAGCGATGAGTCGGGCGCTCTAGCCCAAGCGAGACGCAATATTGACGCATGGTGGCCACAGCTCGAGCGCTCTGAAGTGTTGTTGATCAACGCCTCGGGTTGCAGCGTGATGGTCAAAGACTATGGTCATTTGCTGCGCAATGACCCAGCTTACTCAGAACGAGCTCGTATGCTGAGCGAAAAAACCCGCGATATTTCTGAATGGTTACCCAGCGAGTTGTTGGCCTTTGTGAACCGTCAGACGAATTGGGTCAAAGTACAGCAAAGTATTGTTTTCCATCCGCCGTGTACCTTGCAACACGGTCAGCAAATTCGCGGTCAGGTTGAATCCTTGCTGCAAGCCTTTGGCGCGCGTCTTTTGCCAGTTCAAGATGCCCATCTTTGTTGCGGGTCGGCAGGGACTTACTCGATCACCCAGGCCGACTTATCGCTCGCCTTGAGAGAGCGCAAGCTGCAGCACTTGCAGGCTGCATCGCCAGACAGCATCTTGTCGGCCAATATCGGTTGTATTAGCCATTTGCAAGGCGGTACCGAACTACCCGTGCGTCACTGGATCGAATGGGTCGATGCGCAATGGTGATCAGCTCAAAAACCCTTGACGGTTTTCTTCGCGATGCGGCAAGCCATATGCCCAGCATGCCGCAGTCGACGGTCGTGGTTGGTTTATCCGGAGGCGTGGACTCGGCATTGGCGGCTTGGGTCTTAAAGGCCATAGGCCACCAAGTCATCGGACTTTTTATGAAAAACTGGGAAGACGATGACGATGATGCCTATTGCTCGACGAGGCAGGACTGGCTTGATGCAGCAAGCGTGGCCGATGTCCTGGGCATTGATATTGAAGCGGTAAATTTCGCTGCCGATTACAAAGAGCGGGTTTTTACTGAGTTTTTGCGCGAGTATCAGGCCGGTCGAACGCCCAACCCCGATGTGCTTTGTAATGCAGAAATTAAATTCAAAGCTTTCCTAGACCATGCGATGCAACTCGGCGCCCAATGGATTGCGACCGGTCACTACGCGAGGATAGATCGGCTCCACGAAGCTGCCGATCGCAGCGATCCTGCTCCGTGTGCCAAGACCCCGGTATACCGCTTGCTCAAAGGGGTTGACCCAAACAAGGACCAAAGCTACTTCTTGCATCGCCTCAATCAGGCTCAATTGTCACGAAGTCTGTTTCCGCTTGGGGGTGTGCACAAGACCCAAGTGCGTGTGGCAGCCCAAGCGCTTGGCCTGCCTAATGCAGCCAAGAAAGACTCCACAGGGATTTGCTTTATTGGTGAGCGACCTTTCCGTGCCTTTTTGCAACGCTACTTGCCAAGCAGGCCGGGTCCGATCAAAGAGCCGTCGGGCCGCTGCCTCGGAGAACATCAGGGATTAGCTTTTTACACCCTTGGCCAGCGAAAAGGTCTCGGTATTGGCGGTGTCCGTGAGCCTGGCGAGCCTGCCCCTGCCTTGCATCAGCCTTGGTTTGTTGCCCGAAAAGATCTTGAGCGAAATACGCTTTGGGTGGTTCGGGGGCACGACCATCCCTGGTTGATGTCAGAGCAATTGCAAGCAGGGCAGTTAAGCTGGATTGCAGAGCCGCCGAATGACGACGATCAGAGCCTTGGATGCTTATCTGCAAAGACACGTTATCGCCAACACGACGCCCCGATTGCGAGTCTGACCCGGGCCTGTGGCGATGCGCTGCAATTACATTTTCAAGATGCCCAGTGGGCGGTCACGCCGGGTCAATCGGCGGTTATTTACCACGGTGAAACCTGTCTTGGCGGCGGGGTTATTGAATCTGCTGCGATGACGCCTTGAGTTCTGCAGCGCTTTGGGTCAGACTGCGCCTCGCGTTGTGCTTGCGCAAGAACAATAAGGAGGGGAGATGGCTTCATTATCAAGGTTTTGGGCGCTGGGTTTAGCAGGTGTTTTGTGTGTCATAGCCGTGGTTGGATGGATGTTTGCTTGGCTCCACGGTTTTTTTGCGCTGTTCTTCGGGCTATTGGTGCTCCTTGGTATTCGCGATGTACTTCAGGAACATCATGCGATTTTGCGCAACTACCCAATCATTGGGCATTTTCGATTCCTGTTTGAAGAGATCCGACCCGAGATCCGGCAATACTTCATCGAATCGGATACCGAGCGCGTACCCTTTTCACGCGAGCAGCGCGCCATTGTTTATCAGCGCGCCAAAGGCGTGCTTGATAAACGTCCCTTTGGCAGTAAAGCCGATGTTTATGCCCCGGGTTATGAGTGGATGAACCACTCGATGACCCCCTCAAGTATTGCAAGCCATGACTTTCGGGTGATGGTTGGTGGCAATCGAAAGCAACCCTATAGCCTTTCGCTTTTTAATGTGTCTGCGATGAGTTTTGGTGCCCTGTCGCCCAATGCCGTTTTGGCGCTTAATAAAGGAGCCAAGCTCGGTGGCTTTGCGCACGACACAGGTGAGGGCTCGGTGTCACGCTATCACCGCGAACCGGGTGGCGATTTGATTTGGGAGTTGGGTTCGGGCTACTTCGGTGCGCGCAATCCCGATGGAACTTTTAGCGAAGAGCGTTTCATGAAAAACGCACTCGATCCTCAAGTGAAGATGATCGAGATCAAAATGTCGCAGGGCGCCAAGCCTGGCCATGGCGGTGTTTTGCCAGCGCCAAAGGTCACCCCTGAGATCGCAGAAGCGCGCGGGGTTGAGCCCTGGAAGACGGTTGAATCCCCTGCATCGCATTCGGCGTTTTCGACACCGATTGAATTATTACAATTTATTGATCGATTAAGAAACTTATCTGGTGGAAAGCCAACAGGATTTAAGCTTGCCATTGGGCACCCCTGGGAGTTTTTTGCGATCGTCAAAGCGATGCTCCAAACCGGTATTGTTCCAGATTTCATTGTGGTTGACGGCAAGGAAGGTGGCACCGGTGCTGCGCCTGCGGAGTTTATGGATCGCGCGGGTACGCCGATGCAAGATGGCTTAATGCTGGTTCACAACACCTTGGTTGGCGTTGGTTTGCGTGAGCAGATTCGTATAGGTGCTGCAGGCAAGATCGTGACGGCTTTTGATATGGCTCGTACCCTGGCGCTTGGCGCCGATTGGTGTAATGCGGCGCGAGGTTTCATGTTTGCACTCGGTTGCATCCAGTCGATGAGTTGCCATACGGATCGCTGCCCCACTGGCGTGGCCACACAAGATCCCTTGCGTCAACGCGCCCTGGTTGTGCCCGATAAGGCGCAGCGGGTGTTCCAGTTTCATCAAAACACCTTAGAGGCTTTGCGCGAGCTCTTGCAGTCGGCAGGCTTGAAACACCCCAGCCAGCTGCGACCGCACCACATCATGCATCGTAAATCTGCTGAAACCATCGTACCTTTATCGGAGTTGCATTGCATGCTCGAGCAAGGCGCCTTGCTAGCATCTGACGGTGCTAAGCAATGCGGCGGCCCCTGGGCTCAATGGTGGGAGCGTGCACAGGCCGCACACTTCCATCCGCTGCCACAAACTTGATGTGTCACGAGTGAACCCTTTGACTGATCCTATGTCTGTCGATGCTTTTCGATTGCAAGCCTTATCCCCGCTTGATGGCCGCTACGCTTCAAAACTTGAACCGCTTGCCGCACTGTTTTCTGAAGCTGGGTTTATGGCCCATCGGGTCAAGGTGGAAATCGCTTGGCTGAAGGCTTTAAGCCATTATGGTTTGCCCCAGGTACCCAGGCTTGATGATGCCGATGTGGCAGCCTTTGAAGCGATTGGCGACAACTTTGGGCTCGAGCAGGCTGCAAGGATCAAGGCCATTGAGGCAAGTACCAATCATGATGTCAAAGCCGTTGAGTATTTTCTCAAGGAAGAGGTTGCAAAGCTTTCGGGGCAACACCCGAGGCTTGCAGCTGCGGCGGAATTCATTCATTTTGCTTGTACCAGCGAAGACATCAACAACACATCGCACGCACTGATGCTTAAAGCGGCGCGCGAGGATTTGATGCTTGTCAAGCTCGAGCATTTAATGGCTCAGCTTCAGGCCATGGCCACGCGCTACGCGGCCTTGCCCATGCTCTCGCGCACCCATGGACAAGCGGCCACGCCAAGTACCTTAGGTAAGGAAATGGCCAACGTCCATGAGCGTTTGCGTAGAGCCAAGAAGCAATGGCTTGAGGTGATGCCGCTTGCGAAAATGAATGGTGCAGTCGGCAACTTCAACGCTCACCTCGCTGCCTACCCCGACGTCGATTGGGAGGGCCTTGCCAAGTGGGTGCTTGATGGCTTTGGCCTTGAGCAAAACACCCACAGCATCCAAATTGAGCCACACGATTGGATGTCGGCTTACTTTGATGCCGTGGCGCGCATCAATGCCATTCTGATTGACCTTGATCGAGACCTCTGGGGCTATATTTCACTCGGCTATTTTCGACAACGCACCAAGGCTGGTGAGATCGGTTCATCGACCATGCCGCACAAGGTCAATCCCATCGATTTTGAAAATTCAGAAGGCAATTTAGGTGTCGCCAATGCGATCTTGCGACACTTATCGGACAAATTGCCCCAATCGCGATGGCAGCGGGATCTGACCGACTCGACTGTCTTAAGAAACGTCGGCGTTGCGCTCGGCTATAGCCTTTTGGCTTGGGAAAGTTGCTCGCGCGGCCTGGATAAACTCGAAGTCGATCAACGAAGGCTTGAACTGGACTTAGAAGCGAACTGGGAGGTGCTGGCCGAACCGATCCAAACCGTCATGCGTCGTTGGGGCGTGGATCAGGCCTACGAGCAATTAAAAGAACTCACGCGTGGTAAACGCTTAAGTGCCAAAGACATACAGGACTTTATAGCGGGCCTGGCTATTCCTGAGTCTGAGAAGACTCGCTTGCTTGCGTTAAGTCCTGCAAGTTATACCGGTATGGCCGAAGTACTAGCGCGCAGGGTTTGATCGCTTAAGTATTAGGGAACAAGCTCAAACTCGTCGTCTTTCTTCTTGACGGGCTTGACCAGATCTTCGCGTTTTATGCCAAGCCACATCGCCATGGCAGCAGCGACAAATACCGAGGAGTAAATGCCAAAGACGATGCCAATCGTGAGAGCCAGCGCAAAGTAAAACAAGGCAGGCCCTCCAAAAATCAGCATGGATACAACCATCATCTCGGTGCTTAAATGGGTGATGATGGTGCGCGAAGCTGTGGCGGTGATTGCGTTATCAATTACTTCGCGAGGCGAAGCTTTGCGCATTTTTCTAAAGTTTTCACGGATACGATCAAAGATCACCACCGATTCGTTGACCGAGTACCCCAACACGGCGAGCACGGCAGCCAAAACAGCAAGGCTGAACTCCCATTGAAACGCCGCGAAAAAGCCAAGAATAATGACCACGTCGTGTAAGTTGGCCACGATGGCGGCAACAGCAAACTTCCATTCAAAACGAATGGCAAGGTAAATCATGATCCCGATCACAACAAAGAGCAACGCCATGGCGCCATCGGCAGCGAGTTCACTTCCAACCTGTGGCCCAACAAATTCGACCCGTCGTAACTGCGCTTGAGGGTCGACGCTTTTAACCGCTGCCATCGCCTTCTCGCTTTGCTGGCTGGCGTTCTCACCCTTGGCGAGCGGCAAGCGGATCAGCACATCACGCGATGAGCCAAAGTTTTGCACTTGCGCTTCGGCGTAACCGAGTTTTCCGACAGCGTCCCTGATCTTTTCGAGCTCGGGCGCTTGCGCATGGCTCACTTCAATCACCGTGCCACCAGTAAATTCAATCGACAGGTGAAGGCCGCGCGTTGCCAGGAAAAATACGGCGACTGCGAAGGTGGCAAAGGAGATCAGATTAAAGATCAGCGCATGCCGCATGAAGGGGATATCGCGCTTGAGTCTGAAAAATTCCATGCTTTTGCCTTATCTGCCTTAGCCGATCGAAAGTTTGGCGAGTTTTCGCCTCGAGCCATACCATGCAGCAACAAGGCCGCGGGAAAAAAAGACCGCTGAAAACATCGAGGTGAGTATGCCCAGGCAATGGACAACCGCAAATCCCCTCACAGGGCCAGAGCCAAAGACCAATAAGGCAACCCCCGCAATGAGCGTGGTGATATTGGAGTCGAGGATGGTGTCCCAAGCTCTGTCGTAGCCAGCACTGATCGCGGCCTGAGGCGAGGCGCCGTTGCGTAATTCTTCGCGAATCCGCTCGTTGATAAGCACATTTGCGTCGATCGCCATGCCAAGTGTGAGCGCGATGGCTGCGATACCTGGCAGGGTCAGTGTTGCTTGAAGCATCGATAAAACAGCCACAAGCAATAACAAGTTCGTGGCTAGTGCGATTGAGGAAATCACCCCAAAGAGCATGTAGTAAATCACCATGAAGGCGGTCACTGCAAGAAAGCCCCATATGGTTGAATTAAAACCTTTGCTGATGTTTTCAGCGCCCAAGGACGGTCCGATTGTTCGCTCTTCGATGATTTCCATCGGCGCTGCCAGCGACCCAGCACGCAAAAGCAAAGCCACATCATTGGCTTCTTCAGTCGTCATCCGCCCCGATATCTGCACGCGGCCACCGCCGATCTCGGTACGAATCACTGGGGCAGTGACCACTTCGCCCTTGCCCTTTTCGACGAGCAAAATAGCCATGCGTCTGCCGACGTTTTCACGGGTTATGTCGCGAAAAATTCGCGCCCCTTTGGCATCAAGGCTTAGGTGTACCGCGGGCTCCTGGGTATTTGAATCAAAGCCCGCTTGTGCATCGGTGAGGTTGTCGCCGGTCAGGATCACTTGTTTTCGCACCATGACCGGAACCCCACCGCGTTCAAGATAACGCTCGCATCCAAAGGGGACGGTACCGGCGCTTATTGCTGAAACTTCCTCAGGTGAGTCGCAAACCATGCGAATCTCAAGGGTGGCGGTGCGTCCGAGAATATCTTTAGCCTTGGCCGTGTCCTGTACACCAGGAAGCTGCACAACAACCCTTTCGGTGCCCTGCTGGGCGATGATGGGCTCGGCTACACCAAGTTCGTTGATGCGGTTATTCAAGGTGCTGATGTTTTGCTTGAGCGCATTCTCCATGGCCCTTTTTTCGGCTTCGGGCTTGAGCTTGCCAACAAGACTCAGCGACTCAGCCTCGCCAAGCTCCACCCAGTCGATATCAACCAGGCTATCGCGCAATAACGCGAGCGATTTGCTTCGCGTCTCACCATCACGAAAGTTGACGCGAATCGATTCGGCCTCACGGCTGATGCCCGCATGGCGGATGTTTTTGTCGCGCAATAAGCTTCGAACATCACCTGCAAATGCGTCGTATCGCTTAATTGCCGCCTGCTTCAAATCGACTTGCAACAAAAAGTGCACGCCACCGCGCAAGTCCAGACCTAAATACATCGGTAAGGCGCGAAGTTCGCTAAGCCAGCGCGGAGACGCCGATAAGAGATTAAGGGCAACCACATAGGCGGGATCACTTGCTTCTGGGTTTAAGCTGCGTTGGAGTGCGTCCTTAGCCTTGAGTTGCTGATCGGTATCGGCAAGCCTGACACGGATCGAATTAGGCTCAATGAATAGCCCGCGCTCTTGTACGCCAGCCTGGCTGAGTACTTGGCGAATGCGATCGGGCATTTCGCTGCCAAGCTTGACGGTGGCCTTACCTGGCGATACTTGAACGGCTGGTGCCTCGCCAAAAAAGTTTGGCAGGGTGTAGAGCAAGCCCAGCGTGAATGCAAGGCCCATGAGTACATACTTCCAAAGGGGATAACGGTTCATGGGGGCGCGCTTTCTAGCGAGCTTGCTTTAAAGCGAGCAAAGCATTAAATGGACTTGATCGTACCAACGGGTAATAAGGCAGTGACCGCTTGCTTTTGCACATGCATCTCAACGCTTTGTTCGCCGTGCTTAGCCACTTCAATGCTGACGTAGGCTTCACCCACTTTGGTGACTTTGGCAACTAGCCCGCCCGCTGTGATGACTTCATCGCCTTTTTTCAGCGCGTCGATCATTTGACGATGCTCCTTGTTGCGCTTCATTTGTGGGCGGATCATCAAAAAGTAGAGCACCACAAACATTAAGATAATGGGCAGAAATCCCATGAGCTGTTGCTCGAAACTTGCCGCTCCTGCGGCTTGCGCGTAGGCATTCGAAATCCACATCATTCAACTCCAAGGGTCAAACAAGCGTAAACACTCCCAAGTCAACGAGCGTAAGGCCGATCGAAGTCAAGGAGCGTAAAAAACTCTTAAGTATATCCGGGGTGGGCGCCGAGGCCTTTAAACACCTTCAAGTCTTGCCGTAAGAAAGTCGCGCCGCCAATCCTCAAACCGAGCTGCCTCGATCGCCTCTCGCATTTGCCGCATGATGTCGAGGTAGAAGTGCAAGTTGTGAATCGTGGCCAATTGCGCCCCAAGCATCTCATCGACCCGTTGTAGATGATGCACATAAGCTCGAGAAAAATGTCGACAGCAATAGCAAGCGCATCCCGGATCGATCGGTTTTTCGTCGCTCTTAAAGCGAGCGTTGCGTAATCGCAAATCGCCGCGACGGGTAAACAGACTACCGTTTCGGGCATTACGTGTGGGCATCACGCAGTCAAACATGTCCACACCTTGATGGACCCCTTCGACCAAGTCCTCGGGCGTACCCACACCCATTAAGTAGCGCGGCTTATCTTGTGGCAGCTTTGGCGCCGTGTAGGCTAAAACACGCTGCATGTCCTCTTTGGGTTCGCCCACCGAAAGGCCACCGATGGCATAGCCATGAAAGTCCATGTCAGCAAGCGATTGAAGACTTTCAAGGCGCAGGTCTTCGTGCATACCGCCTTGCACAATGCCAAAAAGCGCATTGGGATTTGCATGCTCTTCAAAGGCTGCTTGTGAACGTTTGGCCCAACGTAGCGATCGCTGCATCGATGCTGCAGCTTCATCTTTTTGGATCACACGGCCTTTGATTTCATAAGGCGTACATTCGTCGAAAATCATAACGATGTCTGAGTTTAGATCGGTCTGAATCCTCATCGACTCTTCGGGCGTTAGAAATAGGCGGTCACCATTGATTGGCGATGCAAAGCGCACCCCTTCTTCGGAGATATTGCGAAGCTCGGCCAAACTCCACACTTGAAAGCCGCCCGAGTCGGTGAGAATTGGACCGCTCCAAGCGTTAAAGCCATGTAAACCCCCAAGCTTCTTGATGACCTCCGTGCCTGGACGCAGCCATAAGTGAAACGTGTTACCAAGGATAATTTGGGCATTCACCTCCCGAAGCGTTGCCGGTGACATGCCCTTGACGGCACCGTAGGTCCCGACTGGCATGAAAATAGGTGTCTGGACATCACCGTGTTGTAGGCGAAGGCGCCCCCGACGCGCAAGGCCGTCTTGGTGGCTTAAGCTAAATTCGAGCTTCATCGCAGATCGGTTCCTTGGGTGTAGAAAAACAAACAAGCATCGCCATAACTGAAGAAACGATATTGTTTCTCAATGGCGTGGGCGTAGGCTTTACGAACCGTCTCAAAGCCGGCAAAAGCACTCACAAGCATCAATAAAGTTGACTTGGGCAGGTGAAAGTTAGTGATCAAAGCGTCACAAACCTTAAAGCGAAATCCAGGTCGTATGAAAAGCCGGGTTTCGCCTTGTTGGGGCAAAACATGGCCCGGGATTGTAGGGTCGGCGCAACTCTCAAGCGTTCGAAGCGCCGTGGTGCCGACCGCAATGACTCTCCCGCCGCGTTGGCGGGTTTTCGAAATGGCTTGAGCACAATCTTCGCTTAGTGCGTAATGCTCGGCGTGCATACGATGCTTTTGAATGTCTTCGACTCGGACGGGCAAAAAAGTACCAAGGCCAACATGCAAGGTGACACTTGAAATCTCAACCCCAATGTGCAGGAGTTGATCGATCATCGGTTGATCAAAGTGAAGACCAGCAGTTGGTGCAGCGACCGAACCAGGTATTTGCCCGTAAATGGTCTGATAGCGGGTCTCATCATCGCGATCCGCCTGGTTTGCAATATACGGAGGCAAGGGTAATTGACCGTGGTCTTGCATCAGGGCAAACGGGTCTTTACTAAAGTCTAAAACAAATAGCGAATCATGTCGCTCTTTGATCAAGGCCTCTGCGACAATGGCTCCGTGTTTACTGAGGATATTGAGCGTTTGATCGATCTTAAGCCGTTTGTT
>VGHV01000012.1 GCA_016868095.1 Betaproteobacteria bacterium | reverse complement strand
AAGGTTGTGGTGGCTTTTGCTCTGGTGCGGACACGATGAGGTCAAGGTCCTCGACGGTGGCTACGCCGCATGGGTCAAAGCAGGCTATCCAAGCAGCACCAGTCAGGCAAGTGCTGCGGGCGGACAAAAAAAGGGCCATGGCAGCTTCAGCTGCAGACCCTCGCTCGAAACCATCATCGAAAGCGATGCGTTGTTATCAAGCCTTGAAAGCGGTCGTCACTGTATCGTCGATGCACGCGCCGCAGAGCGTTGGCGCGGCGATGTCGAGCCACTTGACCCTGTTGCAGGCCATATTCCCGGCGCACTCAACCGACCGAACACCCAAAACCTAAGACCCGATGGGCGCTTTAAGCCGGCTGAGGTCTTGCGTGAAGAATGGCTCTCGCTGATGGCAACACAGGCACAACATACGCCTGCTGCCGCAGGTGCCTCCGACGGAGCTGCGCTTGTCCATTCATGTGGCTCTGGCGTATCGGCTTGTCATAACCTGCTTGCAATGCGCCTTGCAGGGCTCGATAGGGATTTGGTGCTCCACCCTGGTTCGTGGAGCGAATGGTGTGCTGACCCCAAGCGACCCGTTGCCAGGGGCGATCGCCCTTAGTGCAAACCGCAAGCCTTGTTGAAAGGCGCTGCCCACAAAGGCAGTGCCGAAGCTACTTGCTGGCCACTCGATCAATGCTGGTGCACAAGACGATGCGCAAGCATGATGGCTAAAACGCCGAGGCCGATCAGAACAAGCTGAAGCAGACTTTCGGCAGCCTGGCGCTGCTTATGCATGTCAGGCACCAGATCGGCCAGCGCCACGTAAATAAATGCAGCGGCCGAAATCGTTATTAAATAAGGCAGAAGCTGATGATGGCTTGATAACAAAGCCCATCCCGCGATCCCGCCCACCACCGCAGCGAGCCCAGAAATAAGGTTGTATATAATTGCTCGCCGCCTGCTATAACCTGCATTAATTAGAACGATATAATCACCAATCTCTTGCGGGATTTCGTGTGCGGCCACTGCCAATGCGGTCATCCAGCCGAGTCGGTGATCGACCAAGAAGGCCGAGGCAATCAAGACGCCATCCACAAAATTGTGCAGTGAATCACCGATCAGAATAAGTAAGCCTTCAGGGCCCGCCTCATGTTGATCATGGCCATGATGATGCTCGTGGCCGTCGCCTTCGTGATGATGGCCATGCCTGAGAATCGCGAACTTCTCAAGCAAGAAAAAGCCCAAAAAGCCCAGACCAAGTGTCCAACCGAGCTTCTCAGGATCTTCACCACTGGCAATCGCTTCGGGTAGCAAGTCGATAGTTGCAGCGCCGAGCAAGAGCCCGGCCGAAAGGCTAACTAGGCGTTGGGTGATCCTTGAGAGTACATGCAAGGAAAGCAGTCCCGCAGCGAGCGTGCTTAATGAACCTCCAACCAGTGTCGCTGCGATAATATGAAATAAAGTCAAGAACGTATCACTAGATATAAATTTAGTTTTATAGCTGCTTGCCGAACCATGCCAGGCAACGCGACCAGCCATCTGTTGCAGCATCGGCACGGTAACTAGGCCGATAATCGGCATGGAATGCGTGCGGCGCCTCGGGATAAACGACGATATCCGATTGCTGGGAGGCTTGCGCTCCGAAAGACAAGCGGGTTTTCATTTCATCGACCTGCGACAAAGGAATCCCCTCGTCTTTCCCACCGTATAGGCCAAGCACAGGCGCTTGCAGCTTATCGGCCACATCGAGAGGATGACGTGGTGTGATCGCATTGGTACCCGAGGTGAGCCTTCCGTACCAGGCGACGCCAGCCTTGAGCTTGCTTTGATAGGCACTGTATAACCAAACGATACGGCCCCCCCAACAAAATCCGGTGATGCCGAGTTTTAAGCCGTCGAATCCTTGTGTCTGGGCCCATAAGGCGGCCGAATCCAAATCGGCAAAGACCTGCTCATCAGCAACCTTGTTGACGACCTTCTCAAAAATCTCGGCAGGCGACTTGAGTCCCTTGACATCACCATGCCGGACAAAAAGTTCTGGGGCAATCGCCAGATAGCCCTGCTTTGCGAAACGACGGCACACATCTTGAATATATTCATGAACGCCCCAGACCTCATGTACAACGAGCAAGAGGGCCTTAGGCTTTGATGATGCCGGCATCGCAACATAGGCTGGCATTTGAAAACCAGCTGAGGCTGGGATCATGACCGATCCAGCTTTCAGCCCTTGACTGTCTGTTTTTTGGATCTGCGCCAAGAGCTCGCCCGCGGGCATCACCGCAGCAGCATAACTGCTTGCAATCACACTACCGCCGATCACTGAGCGGACAAAATCTCTTCTTGCCGATTCATTCATTCGATTTGCTCCAATTAAGGCTCAATGGTTTTATAGCTATTAAAACTGTGCTTAAACTAGTGGGCTTCATCCCAGTTTTCACCCACGCCAATGTCAACCTCAAGTGGCACAGCCAATTGGGCAACGTTCAACATGGCATCACGCACCAACTTGGTCAAGGCTTCGATTTCATCATCGGCCACTTCAAAAACCAATTCATCGTGGACCTGCATAATCATCTGCGATCGCATCGCTTTTTGTTGCAGTTGGGCATCGACGCTTATCATCGCCATTTTGATCAGATCGGCAGCGGTTCCTTGCATCGGTGCATTGATGGCTGCGCGTTCGGCAGCCTGGCGGCGTGGCCCATTAGGCGATTGAATTTCGGCAAGCCACAGTCGACGACCAAACACGGTTTGTACGTAGCCCATTTCTCTTGCCTCTTGGCGAGTTCGTTCCATATACTGGAGCACACCAGGGTATCTTGCAAAATATCGATCGATATAATGCTTTGCCTGCTGACGATCAATCCCCAGGTTTGACGCCAAGCCAAAAGCACTCATTCCGTATATCAATCCAAAATTAATTACTTTGGCATAACGTCTCTGTTCGCTCGTTACCTCGGAAACGGGCACGGCAAACACCTCCGCAGCTGTTGCTCGATGTACATCCTCGCCACGGGCAAAGGCAGAAAGCAATCCAGGGTCTGCAGAAATATGCGCCATGATCCGCAGCTCGATCTGTGAATAGTCAGCAGACAAAATCCGAAATCCTGAAGGCGCAATAAATGCTTCACGGATTCGCCGACCTTCGGCGGTACGGATTGGAATGTTTTGTAAATTAGGATCGGTCGATGCCAAACGCCCCGTTACAGCAACCGCCTGGTTATAGCTTGTGTGCACCCTGCCTGTGACAGGATGAATCATTTTTGGGAGCTTATCGGTATAGGTTGACTTAAGCTTGGCTAGACCGCGCCATTGCAAAACAATCCTCGGCAGTGGATAGTCCTCTGCAAGCTTTGCCAAAACCTCCTCATCGGTTGAAGGCGCGCCTGAGGCAGTCTTTTTGAGCACCGGAAGTTTTAACTCTTGGAACAATAACTCACCTAGTTGTTTGGGCGAACCCAAATTAAAACTTCGTTGCGCAGCCTGATGAGCCTGCTCCTCCAGCTCGCCCATCGTCACTTGCAAAGCCGCGCTTTGTCGGCTGAGTTTGTCTGGGTCAACCATGACACCCTGGCGCTCGATCCTTTGCAAGACCTGCATCACCGGCACTTCGATGTGACGATAAATCGAGTCAAGCGCGGGTTCCTTAGCCAGACTCGGACGAAAATGCTGACAGAGTCGATAGGTCACATCAGCATCTTCGGCTGCATAAACGCTTGCGCGATCAATAGGCACCTGGGCAAAGGGCAGTCTCGATGCGCCCTTTCCCGTCACATCGTCATAACTAATCGTTCGATGCTGCAAATGGCGCTCAGCCAGTGAATCCATATCATGACTGCGGTGTGCCTCAAGAACATAAGAAGCAAGCAAAGAATCCTCAGCAACTCCCGCAAGCTTGATGCCGTGGTTCTCAAAAACATGCATGTCGTATTTGATGTGCTGGCCCAGTTTCTTGTGACTGGGCGAGCAAAGCCAGCTGCGCAAACGCTCAAGGACAAGGTCGCGATCAAGCTGACCAGATGGCTCAAGACCTTCATGAGCAAGCGGTATGTAGCAAGCCTCATTAGGGGCAATCGCAAGCGAAATGCCCACAATGACTGCCCGCATGGGGTCAAGGTCACTGGTCTCGGTGTCGACCGCCGCTTCCTCACTGGCCATTAGCGCAGCGAGCCAGCGATCAAGCGCTTCGATACTTTGTACCGTTTCGTACTTGCTTTGATCAAAAGGCAAAGCTGCACTCGCGGAAACTTCTGTGACATCGGACGATGATGGCACTGAGCCGGTGCTGACCCCTAGCGTTGAAGCCTGCGTATCGCCCGCGATCGATTCGAGCTCGCGCAGCCAGGTTCTAAATCCGCAAGTCTTAAACAGTGCCCGCAAAGCCTCGGCCTGCTCTTGGGCGAGCGAAAGGCCCTCGCCTGGTCGACACCATGAGGGGAGATCGCAAGCACGCCTAACCGTGACCAGATCACGAGCGGTTGGTAGCCAGTCGAGTGCTTTGCGCAAATTTTCGCCCACTGCTCCGCCCACTTCGGCGGCTTGCGCCATCAACTGATCGAGATTGCCATATTGAGCAAGCCACTTGGCAGCGGTCTTTGGACCGACTTTGTCGACCCCGGGCACGTTATCGACGGCATCACCGACCAGACTCAAAAAGTCGATGATTTGATTCGGACGTACGCCAAACTTGGCAAACGCAGCAGCCTCATCAAGTAACTCAGGGCGTCCACCCTCGCGCGTCATGGTGTTGACGAGCCTGGTTTGGCCATCGACGAGTTGGGCAAGATCTTTATCACCCGTTGAAACCAGACTGCTCCAGCCATGTTCTTTTGCCTGGAGGGTGAGTGTGCCAATCACATCGTCGGCCTCGATGCCTTCGACCATGATCAAGGGCCAACCGAGCGCCCGAACAAGCTCGTGAATCCTGGGGATTTGCAAGGCCAAATCGGGCGGCATGGCGGATCGATTTGCCTTATAGGCTGGAAAGATGTCATCGCGAAAAGTCTTTCCAGGCGCATCAAAGACCACGGCGCCATAGCGCGCGCCTCCATGAAGAGCGAGGTCGGACCGCAACTTGCGAAGCATTGCGACCATGCCATAAATCGCACCTGTTGGTTCGGCCTGCGGGCTACGCATGTCGGGCAGAGCGTGAAAGGCGCGGTAAAGATAGCTTGATCCGTCCACCAGAAGCAGCATCGGGACATCGGTGGCACTGTGTTTATCAGTCATCATTGGATCATTATCTCAGCTCCAAACCATCGCTGTAAGCTTCAGGTATCCCCAATTGCGGGATAATTGCTCATGGCCGTTTTCACACCGATTGGACAGCAGCAACTTACGATTTGGCTTGGCGACTTTGATCTTGGCCAGTTGCTAAGTTTCGAGGGCATTGCCTCGGGTATTGAAAACAGCAATTTTTTTGTTGACACCACAGCGGGTCGCTTTGTTTTGACCTTGTTTGAGCGGCTTAGTGCTGATCAACTGCCTTACTATATTGATCTGATGTCGCATCTGGCAGCGCATGGCGTTGCCTGCCCCAAACCGATTCCGAATCGCTTGGGCCGTCGACTTGGCAGCCTGGCCGGAAAGCCTGCCGCCCTTGTCAGCTGTCTGCCAGGGCGCGCCAATATGCAGCCGCAAGCGGCGCATTGCACAGCGGTTGGCCATCAGCTCGCACGCATGCATCTTGCCGCAAGAAGCTACCCTAATCGTCAAGCCAATTTGCGCGGCCTGTCCTGGTGGGAGCAGGTCGTACCCCTGCTTGAGGCTTTTGTCAGTCCCCAACAATGGGACCTGCTTCAATCCGAACTAAAGGCCCAGCAGCATTTTCAGGCCTCAAAGGCCTTTGAGGCATTACCAAGTTCAGCCGTCCACGCCGACCTCTTTCGCGACAATGTGCTTTTTGACGGCGAGCGACTTGGCGGCATGATCGATTTTTACTTCGCAGGCGACGATACTTGGATCTTTGACCTTGCAGTCACTTGTAATGACTGGTGCACCGATGCCGCGAGCGGCGCCTGGGACATGGTTCGTTTGCATGCGCTCCTGGATGCTTATTGCAAAACCAGAGCCCCGCAACAGGCCGAGCTTGAGGGCTGGCCGCTTGCACTTCGAGCAGCAGCCTTCAGGTTTTGGGTGTCGCGATTATTTGATCTTCACCTGCCGCGTGAAGCCACCCTACTCACACCCAAGGATCCAAGCCAGTTTGAACGGGTTTTAGTCGCAAGGCGCGGCGATTATCAGCAAGCAAGCTTGCATGAAAGCATGATGCGCGTTAATCAAGCATCCCTTGACATGCCCCCGAAAATCTAAGGAACGATGTGCAAGTAAACCGGGTTCCCATCAAGCATGGCATTCGCTGGATCGCTGAAGGACTGCGTTTGGTGCGGCAAAGTCTTGGCCCGCTGAGCATGCTAACCCTCGCCTATCTTTTTGCCCTAATGCTGCTCACGCTCATCCCGGTCGTTGGGCCAGCAGCCCCGCTCATCATGGTGCAAGTACTCTCGGTGGGATTGATGGAGGCCGTGCGCATGGCAGATCGCGGCAAGCCACCACCGCTTTCAACGCTGTTTGCGGGCTTTCGAAGCTATGGCTCGGTCGCTCGCAATCGGCTGATTGGACTCGGATTCATCAATGCTGCGGCAACATTGCTTGCGCTTGCAGCGGCAGCGACCGTCGATGACGGGAGCTTAATCCGAGTGGCAACGGGAAGTATGGATAGCGCTGAATTGCAAGCACTCGATGAGCAATTGCTTTGGGCAAGTCTGATTTTTGCTGCGCTTTATTTACCTGCACAAATGGCACTTTGGTTTGCACCCATCTTCGCCGCCTGGCACGGTCTTGGGATCGCCCAATCGCTCTTCTACAGTTTCTTTACCGTCTGGCAAAACCGCGGTGCCTTTGTCGCTTTCATGCTGGGCTGGTTTGCGATGGCCTTTGCCTCTTCGCTTGTGCTTCAAGCCATCAAATGGCTGGCGCCCAACACACCGGTGTTGTTATCGATTGTGCTCACCCCTTTGTCACTGATTCTCATGACGGCGCTATACGCCTCTTATTGGCCAAGCTATCGGGACAGCGTAAGCGCGTCGGAACCTTAGTACAGCAAGCACTTATTTCTAAAGAGCTCTCATCTGGCCACCAAACGCGCCAACCGCTTCAAAGTAGCTGCAATTTAGCCACCGAAAGCGCAAGCCACTTTAATCCCTGTCGCCCAAAATTAATTTGCGCTCTTGCATCAGCACCCCTGCCCTCGAGGCTCACCACCACACCGTCTCCGAATCGATCATGGCGAACGCTCTGCCCGATACGCATCGCAGGGGCTGAGGACTTGGCCGCTGCAAAGCCTTCATGTTTCGATGCCTGTTCGACACCCAATGAGGACATGGAGGCTGAAGTTCCCGGAGTTGGGCCAAACATGGCGCTTCCAGACTGCCCCCAGCGCTGTTGGGTGCGCGGACTAAGCCACTTCAAGTGCTGATCAGGGAGTTCTTCGAGAAAACGCGAGCGCAGGTGATAACGGGTTTGGCCGTGCAACATGCGGGTTTGTGCGAAGGACAAGTAAAGTCGCTCACGCGCTCTTGTGATCGCCACGTACATCAGACGCCGCTCTTCTTCAAGACCTTGGGCTTCGGATAAGGCGTTTTCGTGGGGAAATAAGCCCTCTTCCAAACCGGTGATAAATACATGCTGAAACTCAAGGCCTTTCGCCGCATGGACCGTCATCATTTGCACCGCATCATCGCCAGCCAGTGCCTGATGCTCACCGGCCTCAAGCGAGGCATGCGACAAAAAAGCCGCCAAAGGACCCATGGTTTCGGCGATTGGCGCCATCGTGCCAAGGTCGAGCGTGGCAGGACCAGCAAGCAGTCCTCGTGCAGACTCGGCATCCATCGATGATCGACCGCTCTCGATAAGACTTAAGGGCGTATCAGGCTGAAATCCTTGTTCCATCACAAAGCTTGCTGCCGCGTTGACCAATTCTTGCAAGTTCTCTAATCGTTCCTGCCCCTCTTTCTCTAGACTGTAGTGTTGCCCAAGACCACTTTGCTCGATCACAAGTTCGACGGCATCAGCTAGCGGCATCATCGCTGTGCTTTGTCGAAGACTATGGATAAGTTGTTGAAACTGCCGCAAACGCGACAAGGCCGCGCTGCTGAGGTCTGAGGACGAAGCGCGACCGAGGGCGCCCATTAAGGAAGTGGACTGCCGGCTTGCCAGATCTTGCAATTGCTCGAGCGATCGGGCACCGATGCCACGGGTTGGAAAATTCACCACGCGCAAAAACGCACCATCGTCATCGTCTTGCTCAATTAATCGCAAATAAGCGAGTGCATGCTTGACTTCAGCGCGCTCAAAAAATCGCAAACCGCCATAAACCCGATAAGGGATGTTGGCTGAAAAAAGCGCATGTTCGATCACCCTCGACTGCGCATTGGAGCGATAAAGCACAGCGACATCGGAGCGACGATCACCGTCGCGAACAATGGCCTTGATTTGCTCGACAAGCCATTGCGCCTCGCCTGCGTCAGAAACCAGCTCTTGGACACGTACCGCCTCGCCTTCGCCGGCGTCGGTCCATAAATCCTTGCCCAAACGCGCGTGATTATGGGCAATTAAGGCATTCGCACAGTCCAGAATATGTCCCGCCGAACGATAGTTTTGCTCGAGCTTGATCAGGTTTTCCACCCTGAATTCACGCTCAAAGGCCATCATATTGCCAACGTCGGCACCGCGAAAGCCATAAATGCTCTGATCGTCATCGCCCACGGCAAACACCACATTACCGGCGCCGGCCAGCAACTTCAGCCAGCGGTATTGGAGACTGTTGGTGTCTTGAAACTCATCAACCAGAATATGTCGAAAGCGCAACTGATAGTGCTCGCGCAATAACTGGTTGCGCTGCAAAAGCTCATAACTACGCAGTAAAAGTTCAGCAAAATCAACCACACCCTCGCGCTGACACTGCCCCTCATAGGCGGCATAGAGCTCAACAAAGCGACGGTTGTAGTCATCAAAGGCTTCAACCGCCGCTGCCCTTTGTCCATTTTCTTTACATGCGTTGATGAAGTGCATCAGATTGCGTGGGGGAATCTTGTCCTCATCAACCTGCATAGCCTTGAGCATGCGCTTGATCGCCGCAAGTTGATCTTGGCTGTCGAGAATCTGAAAACTGGCTGGTAGGCCGGCATCGCGATAATGGGCACGCAACATACGGTTGCAAAGCCCGTGGAAGGTGCCGACCCACATCGCCTTGGTGTTGATGGTCACCATGGCACTGAGCCTGGTGAGCATTTCGCGCGCGGCTTTATTGGTAAAGGTGACAGCGAGCAATCCTTGCGGGCTCAGCTGAGAACTTGAGATAAGCCAGGCTATGCGGGTCGTGAGCACGCGCGTTTTACCGCTTCCTGCGCCCGCGAGAATTAGCGCATGCTGCGCAGGAAGGGTAACAGCGGCGAGTTGTTGCTCGTTGAGTCCGCGTAAAAGATCAGTCGTCAAAGTGCACATCCGGGATGTCAGAACATCCCGGATTGTCGCGCTTTTTGTGCTACCAATCGACGGTTTGCGCCATTGATTCAGCAGCCTGCTTCATTTGCGGCAAAAACTCCATGGCTTGCTCGATTCTTAGGCGTCCGGTCGGTGCCTGCGCAGAAATCGAGGCAACCACTTTGCCATCGCCATCGCGAACAGGCACAGCAAGCGCGATGATGCCGGGGATGTACTCCTCATCGTCGACAGCAAAGCCCTGCTTGCGCACCTTTTCGAGCTCAAGACTGAGTTTGCCCGGATCGCAAAGCGTGGCCGAGGTGTGCGGCAACATCGGCGCCAGTCTTAGTAGGCGCTCGCGACTACGCTTGGGCATGTTGGCCAAAAAGAGCTTGCCGCTTGCGCAGGCGTACAGTGGCACAAGGCTGCCGGCACCCAGATTCACGCGTACGTTCCAGGCAACCTCAACCCGATCGAGATAAAGCACCGAATTGAGATTGGGGATCGTCAGATTGCAGGTTTCGCCGAGTTGTTCTACTAACTCTTCCAAAATCGCATGTCTTGCTGCGCTTTGCGGCGAATTAAGAAGTACCTGCCCGGCAAGGCGGTTGAGCCGACCTGCGCTTGTGTAGCGCTTGCTGCCCGGTTCTCTGCCAACCAGCCCAGCGTGCTCGAGGGTGCTTAAGATTCTGAAAACAGTCGGCTTGGGCAGGTTGACTGCCCTGCAAATATCAGCCAATTGCGGCGGCGCATCGGCTGTTGAGATGGCTTCGATGACTGAAATGGCTCGAAGTATTGCTGATCCGGCGGGTACTGCTTCGCCTTTTGACGCGTCTAATCCCATGGCTCCTCTCCTCTCGTTGCTGTGTAGCCTGCCTTGCAGCGGACCTGATGAACATTCTTAACTGACGTTCTGAAGACAATTCCGAAAATCAGAAATTACTCTCATTGATGATTTTGAAAAACCGCACTTTTAAAAACCTGAAGGGGGGCTTCAGCTTTTTTGAAGCCCCATGCCTATCAGCCATAATCTAGGGTTTTGCTTAACCATCGGTAGCCCAGCATGTTTTCTGACCGTTACGAAGCCCATGCCATTGAGTCTCAGGTACAAGCCGAATGGCAATCGCGCGATGTTTATCGAGTGATCGAACATAACCCCAAGTACCCGCGAGGCAAGTATTACGCCTGCTCGATGCTCCCCTACCCTTCGGGCAAACTTCACATGGGTCATGTTCGTAACTACACCATCAATGATGTGATGGCGAGGCAGTTGCGTATGGCCGGCTACAACGTCCTGATGCCGATGGGTTGGGATGCATTCGGATTGCCAGCCGAAAACGCCGCCATGGCCAATAAGCTCGCACCCGCGCGTTGGACCTGGGACAACATCGCAAGCATGAAGGGCCAAATGCAGGCCATGGGGCTCGCGATTGATTGGTCAAGAGAAGTCGCAACCTGTTCGCCGGACTACTACCGATGGAATCAATGGCTCTTTTTGCAAATGCTGCAAAAAGGCATTGCCTACCTAAAAACCGGTACGGTGAACTGGGATCCTGTTGATCAAACGGTTCTTGCCAACGAACAAGTCATTGATGGTCGCGGCTGGCGATCGGGTGCCCTGGTTGAAAAGCGCGAAATACCGATGTACTACCTGCGCATCACCCAGTACGCTGAAGAATTAATCCAAGATCTAGAACCTTTAGGCTGGCCTGAGCGTGTCAAGGTCATGCAGCGCAATTGGATTGGTAAATCCGTGGGTTTGCGTTTTGCCTTTCCACATCACATTGAAGACGCGCAAGGGCAATGGGTTCAAGGTGGAAGACTTTATGTGTTTACAACACGCGCCGATACCATCATGGGCGTGACCTTTGTCGCGGTGGCACCCGAACACCCCCTTGCGGCCGAGGCCGCAAGAAGGCGCCCTGAACTACAAGGCTTTATTGACGACTGCTTGCAAGGTGGTGTTGCTGAAGCCGATCTAGCAACCCGCGACAAGGACGGTCGCGACACGGGTTTGAGCGTGAGTCACCCGATAACAGGCGATCCGATTCCAGTTTGGATCGGCAATTATGTGTTGATGAGCTATGGCGATGGCGCAGTCATGGGCGTTCCAGCGCACGATGAACGCGACTTTGCCTTTGCGCAGCGCTTTTCACTGCCGATCAAACAAGTCGTTGCCATCGAGGGTGAAACATTTGATGTCAAGCAGTGGCAGAGTTGGTATGAAAACAAACAACTGGGTCGCTGTATTAATTCCGACATATATAACGATCTAACTTATGACCAAGCAATCGATGCCATCGCAAGCGACCTTGAGTCTCGAGGACTTGGTACGCGTCAGATTCAATATCGTTTGCGCGATTGGGGTATTTCAAGACAACGCTACTGGGGCACTCCGATTCCGGTGATCCATTGCGACGACTGCGGGGTTGTTCCCGTGCCCGAAAGCGATTTACCGGTTGTATTGCCAGACGATTTAATCCCCGATGGCAGCGGCAATCCACTCAATAAGCACCATGCTTTCTTGCTCTGTCAGTGTCCACGTTGCGAGAAACCTGCTCGCCGCGAGACCGATACGATGGATACCTTTATCGATTCCGCCTGGTATTACATGCGCTATTGCTCACCGGACGCCTCAAGCTCGATGGTCGATGCGCGCAATGACTACTGGATGCCGATGGATCAATACATTGGTGGCATCGAACACGCAGTGCTCCATTTATTGTATGCACGCTTTTGGACCAAGGTCATGCGCGATCTTGATGCTGGAGAAGTAAATGGCCGGGGTCTGGTGACATGTTCTGAGCCCTTTAGCAATTTGCTCACGCAGGGCATGGTGCTCAACGAAACCTTTTTTAGGGAAGACGAATCAGGCCGCAAGACTTGGTTTAACCCGGCCGATGTTGAAGTGAGCTTTGACGAACGGGGCCGCCCCATCGGCGCCCAATCGCGCGTGGATCATCAAGCCGTGCAATTGGGCGGTGTTGAGAAAATGTCCAAGAGTAAAAACAACGGTGTCGATCCGCAACATTTAATTGATCGTTATGGTGCCGATACCGCAAGACTTTTTACCATGTTCGCATCGCCACCCGAACAATCGCTCGAGTGGTCTGACGCGGGTGTGGAGGGAGCTCATCGCTTCTTGAGAAGGGTTTGGGCAAGTTGCATGCAGGCATTGCAAAAGCAGCAAATTCGTGCCGATCAAAGCATGAAAGCCAGTGAGATCGAGCATGACTCAGCGAGCGCCGATTTGCGGCGTGAGATGCATCAATTGCTTAAGCAGGCAGATTTTGACTATCAACGCAGGCAGTACAACACGGTCGTATCAGCCTGTATGAAAATGCTCAACACCCTTGAAGCTGCGCCTGATTCGGTGAGTGCGGCAGCACGATCTGAGGGCTTTTCAATCCTGTTACGCGTGATGTATCCCGTAGTCCCGCACATCACGGTTGCACTTTGGAAAGCGATGGGTTTTGAAGCACTTGAGGGCGACTTGCTCGATGCCAAGTGGCCAAGCGTTGACGAAAAGGCGCTCGTCAAGCAAACCATCAACCTGGTGCTGCAAATCAATGGCAAGCTGCGAGGCAACCTTGAGATTGCAGCCGATGCGTCCAAATCTGCGATCGAAGAACGAGCTCGTCAGTGGATTGACGAGCAAGACGCCATCGCGCGCTTTGCGCCCGGTCAAAGTATTCGCAAGTTGATTGTGGTGCCTGGTCGACTTGTTAACGCAGTGACGGGCTAGCCTTTGAATGACGGCCCTACAGCAAGGTTGAGACTTTGAATGACAGTCCTACAGCGAGCTTGAGCCTTCACATGACTAGTCGCCGCCAAGTCCTTCGATACGTCAGCCTTGGGCTTTTAGGCGCTTTGGGCTTAGCTGGCTGTGGGTTTAAGCTTCGTGAACAGGTTGCGCTGCGCTTTGAAAGCATTTGGATTAATTTGCCCAAGCAGTCTGAATTCGGTGGTGAGTTAAGACGAGCGATTGTTTCATTGGGTGGCACCCGTATTGAAATCGATCCGGAGAAAGCTCAACGGCGTCTTTATGTCGATGAAGAACTACGAACGCGAGAAATTATTGGTTTCACTGTAACAGGACGACCTCGCGATGTACGTCTGCAATTCAAGGTCGTCTTTAGGGTTGTTGACCAGTCAGGACTTGAAACAGTGAGCCGAAGCGAAATCCTCTTACATCGTGATATTTCAACGAGCGATGTCTTGCAGGGTGCAAAGCAGCAAGAGGAGCGCTTTTTGCAGCGAGATATGCAAGCTGAAGTGATCGAGCGGATCTTGCGCCAATTGCGAAGTGCCTGATGGCAGTTAAAGATTCTGTGATGACATCGAAGGCGCAAAGCATCGAGACAAGACTGCGAGGGTCGAAACCACCTCCCTGGCTCTTGATTCACGGCGACGAGCAGCTTGTCCATATCGAGACGGCTGACAGCATCCGAGCATGGCTGCGCCCTCTAGGCTTTAGCGAACGCGAGGTCATCGAAGTTGACCGATCCTTCAAGCTCGAACAACTCGAGCTTGCCCTGCGATCGCGTGACCTCTTTGCCGCGGCAAAGCTTGTCGAACTGCGCTTTAGCGCCAAACCCCATAAGGCATGCCTCGATTGGCTGAGCGACTGGTCCAAGGCGGCAGACAGCGAAGTCTGCGTCATGGTTTCATGCGGCAAGTTGGACCGCAGCCAACTGACGAGCGCTTGGTTTCGCGATCTTCAAGCCAAGGGCTGGGCCTTGGAAGCTGCAGGCATTCCCAGGCAAGCACTGGCGGGCTGGATTCGCGATCGCCTCGCACGCGAGTCGGTTCAAGCGAGTGACGAGGTCATCGACTTGATTGCATCAAGAACCGAGGGCAATCTGCTCGCTTGCGCCCAGGAGATCAAAAAGCTCGCCATGCTCGAGCAATCGACCATCGATATGGCGATGGCCCAATCGAGCCTGACCAATGCGGCGCGTTGGAGTGCGTTTGATCTTCAAGCGAGCTGTCTTCTTGGCGAACGCAAACGTGCATTAATGATTCTTGACGCGCTACACGCAGAGGCCGAACCCCCACCCCTCATCCTTTGGGCACTTGCCGATGCCGCGCGCCAACTGCTTGCGCTGCATGAGTGCCTAGCTTCAGGACAGTCAAAGAGCCAGGCTTTCAGGGAACTGCGCCTCTTCGGTACGCGAGAGCTTGCATACACACGAGCCCTTGATCGCATCAATCCGGCGCAAAGCCTAGGTTTGCTTGCTGCAGCGGCAAGCACCGATCGCGCGATCAAGGGAATCGGTACCGATATGCGCGAGTCGATGCGAACCCTTGTGCTCCTTTTTACATCACAAAGCCGCGCCAAGGACCGCCTACTTGCTGCCGAGATGCAGTGAGCAGGATAATGGGGCATCACAAGCAACAAGTCTTCTTTAGGTTTGAACGATGAACGATCGCGCCCCTGTCTCGAGCATTGACTACCAAGACCTCATCGATACGATCGGTGCGCGTGCCAAACGAGCAGCCACGGTGATGACGAAGGCCGCAACCGCTTCAAAAAACAAAGCACTAAGGCTTGCAGCGCAACTGATCAATGCAAGGATTGACAGCCTTCTAAGAGCGAACGAGCGCGACCTGCTCAGGGCCAGCGAAGTGGGCCTTGATTCAGCTGCGATCGACCGCCTTAGATTGAGTCCAACAGTGATCGAGAGCATGTGCAAAGGTCTCGAACAAGTCGCTTCGCTCCCCGATCCGGTAGGCGCTATCTCCGAGCTTTCACAACAACCATCGGGCATCCAGGTTGGCAGAATGCGAGTACCGCTGGGCGTCATCGGAATTATCTACGAATCAAGGCCTAACGTCACGATTGATGCAGCCGCACTATGCGTCAAATCAGGTAACGCAACGATTTTGCGCGGTGGCTCTGAGGCCTTACATACCAATCAAGCGCTCGCCTCTTGTATGCGCGATGCACTGGAGGCAGCGGGGCTACCTGCCGATGCGGTACAAGCCATCGAACAACGCGACCGAGGCCTTGTGGGAGCTTTAATCCAGTCGCCGCAATGGGTTGATGTCATCGTCCCCCGCGGCGGGAAATCCTTGGTTGAACGTATCAGTCGCGAAGCCAAGGTTCCTACGATTAAGCATCTTGACGGTATTTGTCATGTTTTTGTTGACCGTGATGCCGATTTAGCGATGGCCACACGAATAGCCGACAACGCAAAAACGCAACGTTACTCACCTTGTAACACGATGGAGACCTTGCTTGTCGATTTACCGGTCGCCCAAGCATTCTTACCGATGATTGCTGCAATTTACAGTGAAAAGTCGGTCGAAATGCGAGTCGATCATGAGGCAGCGCGTATCCTAAAAGCTGCCGATATCGCTTGTATCGCTGCAACTGAGGAGGACTGGTCAACCGAGTATCTTGCAGCCATCATTTCGATAAAAATCGTCAACGGTATTGATGAAGCGATTCAGCATATTCACCGGTATGGATCTCAGCACACCGACTCAATCATTACTGAAAATCATAGCAAAGCCATGCGATTCATTCGAGAAGTCGATTCCGCTTCGGTCATGATCAATGCATCAACCCGCTTTGCCGATGGCTTTGAATTCGGACTTGGCGCAGAAATTGGCATTTCCACCGACAAATTGCACGCCCGCGGTCCGGTCGGACTAGAAGGGCTGACCTCACAGAAGTATGTCGTGTTTGGCAAGGGCGAGATTCGTCAGTCATGACCTATCTTTGGGTGAAAACCTTTCATATTGTTTTTGTAACGAGCTGGTTCGCGGGCCTATTTTATCTACCCCGGATCTTTGTCAATCTTGCGATGATCGATGCCGATGCGACAGCAGAACGCGAGCGCCTTCTTCTCATGGCAGGTAAGCTTTATCGTTTCATGCGCCCTTTGATGTGGTTAGCGCTCGGCCTTGGCCTTTGGCTGTGGCTTGGATTTGGGGTAGGTGCTGGCAGCTTATGGATGCATCTTAAACTTATATTGATCCTGGTCTTGCTTGCTTACCACATAGCCTGCGGCCGAATCTTGCAAAATTTCCGGCAGCAGCAAAGCAAGCGCAGCCATGTATGGTTTCGCTGGTTCAACGAAATACCGGTGCTGGTGTTGCTTGCGGTGGTGGCTTTGGTTGTGATCAAGCCATTTAGCTGACCCACGATGGCCAACGAGCATTTTCGATTTTTTGCCCCCTGCCCGCGCGGTTTGGAGCAGGTGCTTGCTGAAGAACTTAAGGTGTTCGGTGCGCATGGGCTGAGCATACGGGCATCGGGTGTGCAGTTTGAGGGCGACCGTTCCTGCGGTTATCGTGCTAATCTTCATAGCCGAATCGCAAGCCGTATCCTATGCTGGCTTGGGTCAGGCCGTGTACGCGAAGACGATGACGTGTACAGAATAGCGCGTCGCCAGCATTGGGCCGATCATTTCGACCTAGATAAGCGCTTGCGTGTGGACCTCAGTGCAACCCGTGCAAGAGCAAGATCGATACAATTCTTAACTTTGCGAATCAAAGATGGCATCATCGACTGCTTTCGCGATCAGACTAATGAGCGACCATCCATTGATACGGTTGAGCCCGATGTTCGCATCGTTGGACATCTTGACGAAGACAGTCTGAATTTATATATCGATTGGAGCGGCGAGTCCTTATTCAAACGTGGTTGGCGAGGACGCGACGATAAGGGTGAGGCACCGCTGAAAGAAAATCTTGCGGCAGGACTGGTTTTGCTCAGTCAATGGCGTCATGAACAAGCCCTTGTCGATTTGTTTTGCGGCTCGGGCACGATTCTTATCGAAGCAGCACAAATGCGCTTTGGCATCGCAGCCGGTATCCAAAGAACATTCGGCTTTGAGGTATTGAATGACTATAACGATACACTTTGGCGTTCGATTCGCGATGAAGCAAGGACTCGTGCAGCCAACAAACTCGCCGAAGCACTGAAGTTACCCTGCTTATTGGGCAGCGACATCGACCAGGCACAAATCGATCGTGCCAAGAGAAATGCCCTGGCGGCAGGCCTTCCCGATGAGGCCATTAGCTGGCGGTGCGCCGATGCCTTTAAGCTCACCAAGCCGGATCTAAACATGCGACCTGAAGATGAAGGCTATATGCTTTCGAATCCACCCTACGGCGAGCGGATTGAAGCCTCGGGCGATTTCATGCAGGGCCGCAGTTTTCGAGATCGCTGGCCTGGCTTTACGCTTTGTGTATTTAGCGCGCAGGAGGACTTAGCTTCCTTGTGGCGTATGAAGCCCAAGCGGAAAACGCCCCTCATGAATGGCGCGATTCCTTGTCGTCTTTTCGTATTCCCGCTCTACGCAAAAGCAGCGCAAAAGCCAAACGAATCAGCGTTATAAATGTCAAGCCAAATGAGCACGATCCCGCCAAATCCTGAAAAGCTTCAAGAGGCTCGCGCCAAGGTCTTGGCGCGCATCGCTGCGGCTGAAGCCTCAAGGCCCGCATTTGAGGGGATTGCTGCTCCAACCTTGCTTGCTGTTAGCAAGACTTTCCCTGCTGAAGCGGTTTTGGCTTTAGCCAGATGCGGTCAACGCGATTTTGGCGAAAACTATGTTCAAGAAGGTCTCGATAAATTATTGGCATGTCGCGCGTTTGATCCTGATCTCAAGCTTTGTTGGCACTTGATTGGCCCCTTGCAATCGAACAAAACAAGGCTTG
>VGHV01000011.1 GCA_016868095.1 Betaproteobacteria bacterium | reverse complement strand
GCCGACGCCAAACGTGCCGAGGCCTTGCTCAACGACCCGAAAGCCGGTGATGCAAGGCCTGAGGAGCGAAAGGGCGAAGCGCGCGCGTCGGGCGAAGCAAAATCGTCTGGTCCGGTGGCTGGCGCAGAGCCTAAACAGCCAAGCACTGCGGCCGGGGCTAATTACGTGCAAGCAGGTGCTTTTAAGGTTTTATCCGATGCTGAAGCGCTTAAAGCAAGGCTTGCCTTGCTTGGCCTTGAGTCAAGGGTGGTCAAGTCGGAGTCTGCCGGCGCCTTCATGTATCGTGTTCTCTTAGGGCCTTTTTATCGCAGTGACGAGATTAACCGTGCCCGAAACCGCCTGATTGAGGCTGGTGTGGATGCGGTGATTGTCAAACAACCTTGATGATTCTTGGATATGTCTAAACCGATTGTTGATGGCCAATGCCTCTCTGCAAAAGCCCAGGGAAGCGTCAAGCAGCGCAGCGAGCTCACTCGTGTGGAAAGGGAATCGAGCAGGCGTGATCTGCTCCATAAGGCCGCTAGCCTGATCGCAGCCTTTCCGACGCTATCGGTCGTCGGCCCAAGCCTATTGGCCTCGCAAGTGGCCTTGGCAGCTAATGCCCGCGAAGGGGCAGACTATAAAGTCTTGCAAGCACAGGCGCCGCTGGAATCAACAGATCGGATTGATGTGCTGGGCTTTTTTTGGTTTGGCTGCCCGCACTGCTACACCTTGGAGCCTGCGCTTAAGGCTTGGGCAGCCAAGTTGCCCGCGGATGTGGCCTTTCGGAAAGTTCATGTGCCCTGGCGCGATCAACTTCAACAGCTCTACTACAGTCTTGAGGCGCTCAATAAGCTCAGTTTGATCGACAAGGTGTTTGAAGCGGTCCATAAAGACAAGGTCAGTCTTCAAAACGCCCAGCAAATGGCCGACTGGATTAGCCGCCACGGCGTTGAAGCAAAAGCTTTCCAGGATGCCTTCGACTCGTTTGGGGTGCGTACCCGGATGAAGCGCGCAGCCCAGCTTGCAGAGGCCTACCGCCTAGAAGGTGTCCCGGCCCTTGGCGTTGCAGGTAAATATCTCACGGCACCGAGCATGGCCGGTTCCAATCAGCAAGCACTCGCTGTCGTGGATGAGTTGCTTTCGATCGAACGTCGTAACCGGCGAAGTGCGAAGTCTTAAGCGTTTTGTCTTCTTATTGGCCCTGGCTCTTGGCGCTTGCTCAAGCCCTAAGAAACTTCAGCGACCAGACATAGAGGTCCAGTCGGGTCGTCAGGGTGGGGAGCGGCAAGCTTCACCTGGCTCGGCGGCAGGTGCTTACTACAAGGACGATGGCCCTGGCGATCGTCCTTTGGCAGAAATCGAGGCGATTCCGGACGCGGTGCCAAAGCGCGAGCCCATGCATCGATGGGCTAATCGTCCTTATGAGCAGGATGGTGTGTTGCATATTCCGATGCGCCAGTGGCGGGCTTATCGGGCGCGAGGTTTTGCAAGCTGGTATGGGCGACGCTATCACGGACGCAATACCTCCAATGGCGAGCCCTACGATATGTACGCGATGAGCGCGGCCCATCGTGTCCTGCCCTTGCCAAGTTATGTCAGGGTGACCCATCTTGCCAATGGTCGATCGGTGATTGTGCGGGTCAATGATCGGGGTCCGTTTATCGGTGATCGCGAGATTGATCTGTCCTATGCCGCTGCGCAACGACTCGGTATGGTTCGTCAGGGCTCCGCTGAAGTCGAAATCGAGCTTTTATTGCCTGGTAAGGACTACTGAGCAAGCGCTCATGGCTTAGCTATTTCTGAGCAGGCTCTTCGCGATTCACCCTGAGCGAGACGGCCATTTGGTACCAGTCGGTCTTCCGATCCTTGGTAAGGCGCTGGGCCAGGCGGGCAGCTTGTGCAGGCGCTGTAGCGGTTAGCAATGCTTCGAGCAAGGCCCGCCCCTCAATGTTGTAGCAAGCTTCGGTCTTTACGGGTGCTTGAACCTCGTCATCAGGGTCTACTTGCGAGTCTTCAGACGACGAGTTTGGCTTGTGATCAGATGCAATCAACAGGCTAAATTCGCCGCGTTCTCGATGACTTGTGGTCTCAAGCCATTTCGGGAAGTCTTGCGCTGTCAAGACCACGCTTTCTTCGAAGCGTTTGGTCAGTTCGCGCCCAACGCAAAGCTTTCGTGATGGAGCAAGTTTGGCAAGCAGTTTTGCGGTTTTTGTAATCCGGTGGGGTGCTTCGTAAAGGGCAAGATGGGCTCTGAGCGCAAGCAGTGCGCTAAGTCTTAAGGCTGCCGCCTGCTCACGCTGAGGCAAAAAGCCTTCGAACCATATCGGCCCTGCGTGAAAGCCGCTGACGCTTGCAAGGGCAACAAAAGCGCTCGGCCCTGGGATAGGCAAGACCACAAAACCTGCCTCGCGCACCGCATCGACCACCCGATAACCGGGATCGCTAATGGCAGGCGTTCCTGCATCGCTCAATAAGGCGCAGCGCTTGCCAGCGGCCAAATGCGCCAGGATCTTCGGCAGTGCTTGTGTTTCTCGGTGCTGCTCAATGCTGACGGTGTCGGGGCGGATGCCTAAGGCGTCAAAGAGTTTGCGGCTGACGCGAGCGTCTTCACAGGCAATCAGGCTGGCATGGCAAAGCGCCTGGACAGCACGCGGGCTGAGATCCGAAAGGTTACCAATCGGGCTTGCTACGACCAAGAGACAGGCATCGGGGAAGTGTTGCAGCTTGTGCGACTCGAGGTCAGGCTCATGAGAAAGAGTGATCATGGAAAAAACCTTAGCTGATTCAAAGCGACGAGCACAACAGGCCGCACAACGCGGTCGACAGGCCGAGGATCAGGCTTGTGACTGGCTTACCCGTCAGGGGCTGGTGCTTGTTGAGCGTAACAGCCGTTTTCGTGGCGGCGAAATCGATCTGGTGATGCGCGATAAAACCTCCATTGTTTTTGTCGAGGTGCGCTATCGAAGTCACATGGCTTATGGCGGCGCGCTTGCGAGCCTCAACCCCAAGAAGCAGTCCCGCATCAGGCATGCGGCGAGCTGCTACCTGCAGCGCACATACGGTAATTGCCACTGGCCATCATGCCGCTTCGATGTCATCCTCATTCAAGCAGGTACGCTCTCGTGGATTCCTGGCGCGTTCTAAATTAAACTTGAAGTTGTCGTGAGTTGTTTTGCTGGCATTCAATTCAAGCATGTTTTGCAAAAGGCTTACACTGAAGGCCCGAGGCTTTTTGCCTCGAATTTAGACCCGATTGTAGGAAGCACTGCCATGTCAAAAACCGCTCCATATTCTGTTACTTCGATCATGAGCCGACGCTTAGCCTTGGCAAGTCTTTCGCTAACCGCATTGGCACTTTCGGGCTGTGTGGGTGTTGCAGTCACCGGCGCTGCGGTGGGTGCGGTGGCAACAGGCGATCGCCGCAGTTTGGGTACTCAGGCCGACGATCAGACGATTGAGTTTCGCGTACGAAGCGCCGTATCAGCAGCGCTACCCAACTCAAACGTACGTGCTGTAAGTTATAACAAAAAGGTCTTGTTGATCGGGCAAGTGACGTCGGAAGCCGACAAAAAACTTGCGCAAGAAGTCGCTGCACGAGTCAATAATGTCGCCTCTGTGGTCAATGAGGTCGAAATTCGCCCGCTTGCAAGCGCTCAAAATAGTGCAGTGGATATAGCGCTCTCGACCAAAGTCCGCGCTGCGATCATTGAAGACAAATCCTTAGAAATCGGAGCCTTTAGGATTAGCTCAGAGCTTGGTGTTGTTTTCTTAATGGGACAGGTCAGCAAACGCGAAGGCGAAAGAGCCGCGCAAGTTGCAAGCAAGGTGTCGGGTGTGCGCCGGGTGGTCACGTTGTTTGATTTTGTAGGCTAAGCCACCTGCGATTTATACGTGGCCTTGATCCAATAGTAAAAAGGCCTGACGACCCTCGGTGGCGAGACCTAAGCGCATGCCGTGCGGCAAACAGACTTTTCCCTGCTGATGACCAAAGGGCAAACCTTCTAAAAAGGGTACCTTGGTCTGGCTTGCGATCCATCGAAATACTTTCTGTAAAGTATAACCACGATCATTCGATCTTAGGCTATAGCCGTTAAATGAGCCTAGCAAGACGGCCTTTTGTGCATCGATAATGCCGCTATAAAGTAAACGCAACAACATGCGCTCGATTTCGTAGGGATGCTCGCCTATATCCTCTAAAAACAAGATGCCAGCCTGAGGTGCTTTGGTCAGCCACGGGCTCCCAAGCATGGCGCACACCATCGAAAGATTGCCGCCCCACAAGACCCCGCGTTCATCAAGGGAAGCCATGTTCGGAGTGCAAGCTTTATAACGAAAACCCAAAACCTCGAGCTCTCCTTCGAAGGCTTCGCGCAAACACCCGCTTGTCGTCTCGTCGACCTCTTGTTGTCCGAAATCATCTAAAAGCATGGGCCCGGCCCAGGTCACGCTTGATGTCGTACCAAGCATGGCCAAGTGAAAGGCGGTAGTGTCGCTAAAGCCCACCCAAAATTTGTTGGCCTCAGCAAGTGCCTTGAAGTTCAAATGAGGAAGAAGGCGCATCCAACCATAGCCACCCCGGGTCATCATCACCATGCGGGCTTTGTTTTGTTTGGCCGCACGTTCAAGGGCGCCGATCCGCTGTGTATCCGTGCCGGCAAAGCGCTGCCATCTCGTCTTTAGTCCACGGTCTTCATAAGGTGTCCAGCCATGGTTTATTAACTGTTGCGTGGCCAAGCTGTAGGGCGCTTGATCTTCAATCACTCCGGATGGCGATATTAAATAAACCCCGTTTGCGGCAGCTTTGCCTCTGGCTGCGTCGTTTGGCTTATCTGGATTGCTTGTGCTTGGCATCGATCAGAGTCTGCCATATTCTGGCGCCTTTCGTGCTAATGCAAGGACCGCAAACATGCCCCATTTCCCTTACCTCCCCGAAGATCTTAAAGAGCCCGCCGATGTGGTCGATGCGATTCGTAAACGTCGCGGTGGCGAGCTCTTGCATCTGGATCGGATGCTATTGCACTCACCTGCTTTTGCCCGAGGCTGGAATGTGTTTTTGGGAGCTGTACGTACAGAGCTTTCGCTGAATCCAAAGCTGCGAGAGCTATCGATGTGTACGGTTGCGGTTCTCAATGGGGCAGAGTACGAGTTCGTTCAACATGCACCGCTTTTTATCAAAGCAGGTGGCACTGAGGCTCAGGTGCAAGCCTTGCGCGATCCGCTGGCTGCGATGGGCGATGCATCCATGTTTGATGATCTAGAGCGATGTGCGCTTGCAGTGATCGTGGCAATGACCCGTGAGGTTCGGGTTGGCGACATATTGATGCAGCGTTTGCGGCAGCACATGAGCGATCAAGAAGCCATTGAGTTATGCGGCGTGACGGCTGCCTACAACATGGTTTCTCGATTCTTGGTCGCAACCGGCATTCATCCAAGCGATATGGCCAAACCAGCCTGATGGGCCATTTGGTCAGCGTGGTAGGAGGAACGGACCATGGCACCGACGGCGGCATGCTGAAATCCCATTGATTTGGCCGCTGCCTCAAAGCGTTCGAATTCGCGAGGGTGTACGTAGCGCTGAACCGGTAAATGGTTTGCCGAAGGTGCAAGATACTGACCGATGGTGATCATGTCGACTTGGTGCGCTCGCATGGCCTGCATGACCTCGATCACCTCCTCGTCGCTTTCGCCCAAGCCGAGCATAAGACCAGACTTCGTTGGTACCCCGGCGACGCGTTCTTTGAAGCTTGAGAGTAAGTGCAAGGAATGTTCAAAATCGGATCCTGGTCTTGCCTGCCGATAAAGACGCGGCACCGTTTCCAAATTGTGATTCATCACATCAGGCGGTGCTTGCTCTAAAATATTGAGTGCTCTATCGAGGCGACCACGAAAATCGGGCACGAGCACCTCAATGAGTGTGTGTGGTGAGCTTGATCTGACGGCGCTTATGCAATCGACGAAGTGTTGAGCTCCACCATCGCGTAAATCATCACGGTCCACGCTGGTAATGACCACATAACGCAATTGAAGTGCTGCGATGGTTTGGGCAAGCTGAATAGGTTCCTCGGGGTTTAAGGGCAAGGGGCGACCGTGGCCAACATCGCAAAATGGGCAACGCCTGGTGCATAAGTCGCCCATGATCATGAAGGTTGCGGTCCCTTTACCAAAGCACTCGCCAATATTGGGGCAAGACGCTTCCTCGCAAACCGTATGCAAGCCCTTTTCGCGCAAGATGCGCTTGATGTCGTGAAAGCGCGATTGGGCAGAAGGCGCCTTTACCCGAATCCAGTCGGGCTTTGCCAAGGCCGGTCTCGCATCGTGCTGAATTTTGATCGGAATACGCGCAGTCTTCGCCTGACCCTTTTGTTTCACTGTCATCACATCAGGTTTCTCGCTCATGTTGTGGCCATTCGCTCCAAAAAATGCTTATCAAGGCAGGCTGTCATCGAGGCTGCAAGCTCGTTTGCAACACGCTGGTAGTCAGGGCTATAGCCTAAACAAGTTCGCATGTCAGTAACCTGCAGACCAGGGTAGCCGCAAGGGTCAATCTGATGATACGGTGCAAGGTCCATGGCAACATTGAGCGCAAGGCCGTGATAACTACAAGAGCGACTTATTTTGAGCCCAAGCGCTGCAATTTTTGTGCTGCCTGAGAGATTCTCAGTTGATGGAGCCAGCTCTGATGAAGGCTTTATTGCAAGGTAAACACCGGGTGCATTGGCTCGTCTTTCAGTTGGAATGCCCCATGCCAGCAAAAGATCGATGCAAGCCTGTTCTAATAAAAAAACAAGTTCCCGGACCATGAGTTTGCGCCTTGCCAAATCGAGCATCACATAAGCGATGACTTGTCCTGGCCCGTGATAAGTGACTTGGCCGCCGCGTTCACTTGCGATGACAGGAATGTCGCCCGGGTCGAGTAAGTGTTGGCTTCGGGACGCCTTTCCCAAAGTAAAAACCGAGGGATGTTCGACCAGCCAGATCTCATCCTCGTCTTCTTTGCGCCTTGTTCTGGTGAAATCCTGCATGGCCTTTAGGCAGTCTTCGTAGTGTTGAAGCCCCAAATGACGCACATGCGCTTTCATCTTGCCTGGCGCTTCAAAGCACAATTTTTACAAGAGGGTCTGCAGTGAGTGCGCGGTAAAGATCATCGAGTTGTGTGCGCGAGTGCGCGCGAATCGTTGCCGTCAGTCCGATGTAATTGGCCTTGCTCGAGGTTCTGATCTCAAGGCTTGCAGGGTCGAAGTCTGGAGCGTGGCGACAAATAAGATCGCAAATATGTTGCGTAAATGTTGGAACGTTCTTGCCCATGACTTTTATCGGAAAATCACAGGGGAATGTTAGAAGGGTTTCTGTGTCTTGCATGATGGCTGATGCCCGATAAAAGCCTAAGGCTGCGACATGGTCGAGCCTTCTTGGCCCGCCCTAGTTGGCCGCGATGGCCTCCTGGTAGGCTTGATATAACTTGTGATACACAGGCCCTGGCTTACCATCCGCAATCGCTCGGCCATCGAGTTTGGTAATGGCAAGTACTTCTTTGGTCGCTGAGCTCAGCAGCAGTTCGTCGGCTTGAAAGACTTCATCCCGGCTTAGGGCATCCGTTCTAAATCCGATGCCACAGGACTTGCAAAGGGCTTCGATGAGGCCAACCCGAATCCCTTCAAGAATCCGATGATCCACCGGGGCTCCAATGACCTCGCCGCCACGAACAAGCCAAATATTGCTTGATGAGCCCTCTGTCATTTGACCATCACGAAATTGAATACACTCAGCAGCGTCAGCGTCGACCGCGGCCTGTCTTGCGAGCACATTACCCAGTAACGATATCGATTTAATATCGCAGTGAAGCCAGCGTTGATCATCCAAGGTGATCGCAGCAACACCTTCGCTTCGCAATGCCTCAGGCACAGCTTGCAAGGCCGAGGTCATGGCAAAGACGGTGGGTTGGCAGTCTTTTGGAAAAGCGTGGTCGCGCTTGGCTACACCCCGGGTGATGTGCAGGTAAATAAATTGATTGGGCCAGGGGTGGCGTTGAATCAAGGATTCAATGAGTGTTAACCACTGAGCATCGCTATAGGGGTTTGTAATTTTTATTTTGCCAAGGCTGCGTTTTAAGCGGGCGAGATGCTCTGGCCATCGAAAAGGGCGCCGGCTATACGCTGGTACGACTTCATAAATACCGTCGCCAAAAATAAAGCCACGATCGAGTACTGGTACTTTGGCCTGATCAAGCGGAAGAAATTCGCCATTTAAGTAGACGATGGCTTCATCTTGCCCTGCTTCACGCGCATCAACGCTCGTCGTTTTTGCCTTGCTCGCTTGCATAGCTACTCCTGTTGCTACTCAAAGACCTACCCACTGCATGATGGTATCCCAGGCGCGTCCAAACCAGCCCGCGGCTTGCACCTCGCTCAGTGCAACCAAGGGGACTTCAGAAAGCGCTTGCCCATCGAGACTGATACGTGCCGTACCGATGCGTTGGCCCTTTGGAATCGGTGCAACCAAAGGATCGATCCGAATGAGATCGGTTTTGACGCGAGCACCGCTACCCTTGGGCACCACTACACTGAGCGCACCCTCGAATCCCGCAGACACTTCAGAGGATGCACCGCGCCTTACTTTATATTGCGCGACTTGCTTGCCTGCAGGATGTAAAAGCACAGCATCGGTGTTTTGAAAGCCCCAATTAAGCAGCTTTTGCGATTCAACAAGACGTGCTGATTCGGAAGCAGCGCCAAGAACCACCGACAACAGTCGACGCTCTTGTTGGGAGCCACTGTCTTTGCGACGGCTCGAGGCTACCAAGCACCAGCCTGCCGCGTCGGTATGACCCGTTTTTAAGCCATCAACGCTAGGGTCGATGGCCAAGAGGCGATTTCGATTGGGTTGTTTAATATTGTTATAGCTATATTCACGCATGGAATAAAGCGGATAACGATCTGGAAATTCGCGTATGAGTCGTGAAGCGAGCAAGGCAAGATCGTAGGCGCTGCTATAGTGCTGTGGATCGGGTAAACCGGTCGCATTGCGGTACTGGGTATTTTTTAAACCCATGCGCTGGGCTTCACGATTCATGTGTTGCGCGAAAGCTTCTTCAGACCCTGCGAGTGCTTCAGCAAGAATGACCGATGCGTCGTTACCCGATTGGACGATCATGCCCTTTAACAACTCGTCGACCGATGCAGGTTTTCCTGGATCGACAAACATTCTTGAGCCCACCGCTTTCCAAGCTTTTTGCGAAACGGGTGGACGCTGATCGAGTTTGAGTCGCCCTTCTTTAAGCGCGGCAAAACTCAAATACGCAGTCATGAGTTTGGTTAGCGACGCCGGGTCAAGGGTTTTCTCGGGCTCGTGGGCTGCCAGCACTTGGTTGCTGCTCACGTCGTAAAGCACCCAAGCCTTAGCAGCGATCGTGGGCCCAATCGCAGCAATCGCGGGGGCTGGTGCAGAAGGCTTTGCGGGGAGGGCTTCGCGAATGCTCGTCTTGTCTGCTTCACCTTTGGCGCTGGAAACAGGCTTCTCGGTGTCAGCCTTACCGCTTGTGCTGCTTTTGTCTGACTCAGCTTTGCCTGCCTGGCTTGGTCGATCGGGTTCGGCTTTAGCGGCCAGCGCAGGGTTTGGTGCCTGAAGGAGAAGGGCCGCAATAAACATGCTGGCAAGCCAGCCCCCGATGAGCGTTCCGCGACTTGGGATTTGCAAATCCATGGGGACCCGTCCCAATGGCCTTCTTGTGTTTAGGAAAAACACGGCCGGCTCCTTAGCATTGCCTGCCAAAAGCCAAGCTTTGAGAAACCCTTTGCTTGAGCAGCGGCAAACGTCCGTGAAAAAAGTGCGTGGTTTGAGGGAAAACCAAAACCGGTAAAGCGAGGGGGCGCGCCCAAGCCATGACATCGGAAAGGGCAACGACTTCATCGTCTTCGCCGTGGATCACGATGCTGTGTTCGGGCACTGCAGGCATGGGAAATCGTGACGCTGCCGGGCCAACAAGCACCAGTGTTTCGGCGTTTATGCCCATCGGTCCAAGCGCTTGATAAGCCATGCTGGCAACGTAGCTGCCAAAGGAAAAACCACCCAAGGCAAGTCGTCTAGTTTCGCTTGCCAGATCCGGATGCAAGAGGCGGGCCTCTTTGACTAAAGCCAAAAAGTCTTGGGTTTCGCCTCGTCCCTCATCGTAAGCACCCTCACTTTGTCCGACGCCGCGAAAGTTGGGGCGCCAGGTGTCAAAGCCCTGCTCTAAGAAGGCCCGTGCCATGGTTTGCACAACCTTGTTCTGGTTTGTACCCCCATACAAGGGATGGGGATGAGCAATCAAAGCGAGGCCTTTGGCGTTTGAGGCTTGATCGATCAGCACCTCAACGCGTCGGGACTCCAGTTGAAAGTAGCGTGTTTGAGTTTGTGCGTTCACGTCGTTTGATCGGGCAGCTGGAGCCTTTGGACGACTTTGCCAGCGATGAGATGCGACTGGATAATTTCCTCGATATCTTGTTCGTCGACCGCCGTGTACCACACGCCTTCGGGGTAAACCACAAACACCGGGCCTAAGTCGCATCGATCAAGGCAGCCGGCCTTATTGATTCGGATCGCGCCAGCGCCTTGAAGGCCAAGTGCTTTAATTCTCGCTTTGGCGTAGCTTTGCAAAGCCTCAGCACCTTGCGCGGCGCAACAAGGCCTGCCGGCATCGCGTTGGTTGAGGCAAAAAAAGACATGATGACGATAAAACATAAGCAAGACCTGATCTGGGACGAAAGAAGAATGCGCTGCTCAGGCCAGCACGGTGAGTATCAGCTACCGATTATAGGCGTCGCTGAGCTCGCAAACCTGTTTGCTGGCGGCTGAACATGAAGACAGAAAACCACAATAAACACATCCAACGCCAAAGTTCCTGAACCAGGAAGACCACCGCTTCAAAGTGCTGCAAACTGCGGCCCAACACCGGCGTGGTACCAAAGCCAGTCGTGTTGCTCTGTCCCCGCCCAAGCCACAAATCGAGCAGGCTTTGCCAGCCAGGTCCGAGGGCGTTGCGCCAAAGCTCAAGCCATGAAGTCAACCTAAGGCTTAGCGATAACAGCCAATCGCTGAGGCCGAAGTCAGGCCTAGGGGCCGGCCCTAGCCCTGGTCCAATACTCGATTGCTCGGCATAGGCTGTGAGGCTTGCAAAGAGCCAACCTGTGATGCTGTACAGCGCCCAAATGCTTGCCAGACCAAAGCCCAAACGACTTGCAAGTTGAGGGTTTAGCTTTCGATGCCAAAAGGACAAGATCGTGATGATGAGCAAGCTCATCAGTATCGAAAAGTAGGCTGCCCCGCTTGCGCCCAGTGAGGGGCTTTGATGCAAGAAGGTCACCGCGGTGAAGGCAAGTAAGGCTTGCGCGCCGGCAAGGCTCAACCAAAACACCCAGGGCAAGCGGCAGACTTGCGAGAGCATGAGGCTAAGCAATAGGCTTTCGGCCAGTAAGCCGCCAAGACTAAGGCCGAGTCCAGCGTGTAGCAACGCCGGACTCGTGGCCAAGTGATGGGATAGTCCTGCAATTGTTTCCTTGGGGCTCAGCAAACTGCTTACTCGGATGGCAAGCCAAAGAATCACTAGAGCCGCAGGCCACTGAGCCTGATCCTGCCACCAGTGTCGGCTGATACGGCGTATCGATTGCCAGGGTGCTCTTAATCCGAGGGCTAGCAAGCCGCCGAGGCTTGCTCCCAGGGTGTTGGCAAGCAAGTCCAGTAGTGAGGGAACGCGCTGTGGCAGATAGCTCTGTGCAGCTTCGATAAAGAGGGACAAGAGTCCACCAATCAGGGCTGGGAGCCAGAGCAACGAGCGCCCTCTGTAGGTGATGTTTAGCGCAAGCAACAACCCAAGCGGCGCATATAAGGCGACGTTGCTTAGGAAATCAAACCATGTCCAGAAACGCGGTAGGGGATCCGTGAGAAAGGCCCATGGCGCAGCGCCAATCTCACGCCACGCCTGCCAGGGCCACAATGATCCATAGACGATAGCCAACGACCAAAGTGCGAGCAAAACCCAAAGCACGGGGCTGCTCGCAGTCGGTCGCGGTCGCTTAGGTGCGCGTTGGGGTGTAGGGGCCATGGCGGGTTGCATTTGGCACAGCGAAGCTCGGTCTGTGCAGGCTATCATCGAATCTATGTCCAACGCATATGCTTTTGCTTCAAGCCAAGACCTGAGCCGGTCGTCGGTCGCTGACCTCGACAGGACCGAGCTTGAAGACCTTGACATCGCTGTCGATTGGGAGGCCTCGCTCGATTCGACCAATGCCAGGCTTTTGGCCGCGCCTTGGCCAAGGGCTGAGGCTTACCAAGGCCAACAGCCATTGGTGCGCTGCCTGGTGGCCGATCACCAAAGCGCGGGGCGAGGTCGTGCAGGGAAAGTCTGGCACGACGAACCTGGCGCGTCCTTGCTTATGAGTGTGTCGATTGATCGCAAAAAGCAGCCATGGCCATCGGACTTATCCGCCTTTTCATTGGTCACTGCGGTTTGCGTCGCCGAACGCCTTGAAAGCGCTGGGCCAGTCGATGGCAGGCGTCTTTGGCTTAAGTGGCCCAATGATGTGGTGCGTTTTCAAGCCAACGACGAGGGCTTAGCAAAGCTTGTCGGTATTTTGATTGAAGCGCGGCAACACGCCGGACAAAGCCGCTTGGTGATTGGTCTTGGCATCAATCTTTTGCCGCCACGCATCGATGTAAGTGGCCCGAAGTCCTTGCCAGCAGACGGCCTGTTCTCCAGGACGCTGCAAAGTGCTCAAACCCTGGATCGGGCTTGGCGTTTGGCGATCGCTAAGCGCCTAAGCCAGGATTTACTGGGTGCGTGGATCGATTTTGAGGCAATAGGCTTGGCCTCGTTTGCACACCGCATTCGCAGCCGGGATGCATTATTCGGAAGACCTTTGCTTATCCATGATGAGAAGCAGCATCATGGCCTTGAAGCGCTCGGTCAGGGTATGGATGAGCGTGGACGTTTGCTCGTCCTTTGCCAAAGGGCTGCCACAGCGGCACCATGTATCGAGGCGATAAGCGAGGGTAGCGTACGCTTGCGTCATCAACACAAAGCGTAGATCAAGCCTATGACGACACCGCATTGTTTTAGTTATGGCTCGCTGATGTTTCGCGAGATTATGGAGGCTGTTGCCGACCAGCGAGACTTGCGTTGTGAGCCTGCAAGTCTCAAAGCCTGGCAGCGCTTTGCGATTCGCGAGGCCAGTTATCCGGCTGCATGTCCAAGCAGGCTGGACGCGAGTATTCAAGGCATCTTGTGGTTTGATCTTTCAGAGTCAGCCTGGAAGCGACTCGATGCTTTTGAGGGTCCGGCGTATCGGCGAGTATTGGTCGAGGTTAGAACCGAAGTGGGTACTCACTTGGCATGGGTATACGAATTCCTTGACCAAGCGCTGATGCTTTCAAGCGATTGGGACGAGGCGGGTTTCCGTGCACAACATCTTGCCAGCTTCTTTCAACAGCACGGTGGGCATTTGGCGGTTCGCGAGTAGATCCTAGCTCTATTGGGCTCGCGATTGATGCTCCGCTTTACCCGCTGTTGCTTGCTCGAATCCTGGCAAGCGTGGTGGTGGTTGAACGTTCGTGCACGAAGGGAATGGCCATGACGCGACCACCCCAGGATTCAACCTCTAGGGCGCCAACTATGCGTCCCTGCCAGTCGCCACCTTTGACCAGAACCTCGGGCCGCAGTCTGAGCAGGCATGCAAGTGGCGTGTCTTCTTCAAACCAGGTGACATAGTCAACTGAGGCAAGCGCCGCAACAACGGCCATCCGGTCGTACTGGTTGTTGATTGGACGATCGGCGCCCTTGCCCAGGCGCTTCACCGATGCGTCGCTGTTAAGTGCGAGGATTAGGCATTTACCTTCTTGAGCCGCTGCGTCAAGTAAGCTCACATGACCACGATGCAAGAGATCGTAAACGCCGTTGGTAAACACCAAGGGACGGGGGCAAAGCTTTGCAAAATCCTCGAGCTGATTCGGATCGAGGATTTTGGATTCAAAGCGCGCCGGCTGCACCAAGGCTGTCATCGCCACGCCGGATCAGCTCTTTCCTGTACCGGTTTAATTCTTGAACACTGGCGAAGGATTTTCCGAAAAGCAGCGATAAATTGTGCAGGATGCGTCCCACGACTTTATCTTCCCACTGGGCGTCGAAGCTGATTTGCTGGTCGAGCCAACGCTCAAGCCAACTGGGATCGGGCAGTCGACTTTGGATCGTGTCCTTTGGGAATAAATCCTTATTGACATGCAAATTCGTCGGGTGCAAGGCCTTGCTTTGCCGCTTGGCGCTCGCCATCAGCACACCAATCTTGGCAAAAGCGCTTCGCGCTTGGTCACCAACCTGGCCAATAGCGCGCCGCATATATTGCAAATAAGCGCCACCATGACGGGCTTCGTCCTTGGAGATCACCTCATAAATATGCTTGATCACCGGCTCGGTGTGCCACTCAGCAGCGCGCCGGTACCAGTGATTTAATCGAATCTCGCCGCAAAAATGGAGCATGAGGGTTTCAAGCGGTGGCGCCGGATCAAACTCAAATCGCACGGCATGCAATTCTTCTTCGCTAGGTACAAGATCGGGTCTGAAGCGGCGCAGGTACTCCATCAACACCAAGGCGTGCTTTTGCTCTTCGAAAAACCATACTGACATAAATGCGGAAAAGTCACTGTCGTGCCGATTGTCACGCAAGAACATTTCCGTGGCGGGTAGGGCAGCCCACTCGGTGATAGCGTTCATCTTAATGGTGCGTGCCTGCTCATCAGACAATCGTGCGGCATCAAAGCGGTCCCAGGGGATATCGCTTTCCATAGACCAGCGCACCGATTCGAGCGAACGAAACAATTCCGGGTACAGCATAAGAAGTCTCCGCGGCGATGAATGCGAACTGCTCACAAGCAGTCCTTTGTCGTTGCGAGTCTATCAGCCTGGCGCAATTTTGCGTCGCAGCCATCCCATCAACCAAGACAAGACAGGCAATTTCTCGTACAGCTCTTCGGCAGCATCCCAATAGTCTCGGTGATCGCGTATGTAACCGTGCTCGTCTAAGCGAATCCAGGAGCAGCCTTCAATGCATGCAGCTTTACCCGCTAGCTCAAGCGAATACGTCCAACGTAGGCAACATTGCGCATCGGCCAAAGTCTCGGGGCTGTTATGGGTTATGCCCAGCACGGTAAATCGCGAAGCGGGCTGAATGGTGAACATGTGCTCGAATACGCCTCGAATTGCATCGACTCCTTCCACGGCCTGGAATGGATCTTTGAAACAAGCCTCGTGAGCGTACACATCGCCTATTTGATCGAGCAAGGCTGGGCTTAGGGTTTCGAAAAAAACTTTAATCCTTGCGAGTCTTGCGCTTAACAGCGCAGACGTATCTACCTTCGAAGGTTTGCTTGGGCTGGGTACCTGGTCCATCGCTTAATCAGGCTTTGCTATTGCTGATCTGCTTGGCTTGAGCGTACTCAGCGCCTAGTGCACGACGTAGCAGGGCAAAGTAGAGTCGATCGGGTAGCCAGCGCAGGCACTTCATGAAACGGGTAAAGCGCAGCGGAAAGTGAATCTCAAACGCTGAGCGCCCAAGACCTCGAACAATTTCATGCGCCGCCTGCTGCGCGCTAATTAGCGCGGGCATCTTGAAGTCATTGATGGCCGTAGCCGGTGTCTCGACAAATCCCGGATGGACCACCCACACACCAATGCCTTGCTGTGAAAGCTCGAGATGGAGCACTTCGGCCAAATGGCTAAGTGCGGCTTTGCTTGGGCCATAGCCCAAGGCCTTGGGTAGTCCTCGATAGCCAGCCACACTAGAAACGATGGCAAGGCCTAATGAGTGTTTTCCGGGATCTTTAGATCGTTGTAGGAAATAAGGCAATAAATGCTCTAAAGCATAGAGCAGCGACAGGTAATTGGTGTTGGTCATCTCAAGCATATCGCCAAGCTGATACTGGGCGGTGCTCACGGGCCTATAAATCCCTGCCACCCAAATCACCACGTCGACTTGAGCCTGCATGGCGACTGCCTTGCACGCCTGCTCGAGTTGCCTTTGATCGCAAACATCAAGCGGCAAAAGCAGAGCACCTTCAATACCGAGAGCCTGCATCGCTTCAAGACGCCTTGCACTTAAGGTAAGCCTTGCTCCCAGATGGGCGAGTTCTTTTGCCAGTGCAGCCCCTATCCCTGAGGATGCACCAACAATCCACACACCCAAGTCTTGCCAGGACTGAATCGGTGTATTCACCCCTATTCCTTGTGAAACGATAAGGTCACCTCACCAAGCTCGATGCCAAACTTAAGCATCTTTGCGCGATTAATCATGACCTGATCGTTGATTAAAAACATCCAATCATCAAATTGCACATGCCAGGTTCGTCCCTCGATTGGTAAGGCGAGGGTGTAACGCCAGCGCAAAGCGTTACCGGAAGCCTCGCCCGTGGCCTCACCGATGACATCATCAGCTCGACCCCGGTACTGTCCCGGCCCAATCTCTTCAATGTGCCACACGCGCCTCTGCTTGCTTCCATCGCTATAAATAAAGTCCTCTTCCAACACGCCTTTGTTTCCCTCCCAGCGACCTGTCATGCGCACCTCAAAGCGCTTGACCACCTCGCCAAATCGATCGGTGAACATTCCCCAGGCGCGCAAATCGCCATTCAAATAACGCTTGAGTTCGAGCTTGGGCTGCTCTCGCCGATAGTGCTGCACATCAATGCTGCTGCAAGCACTCAGCAGCAAGCTCATTAATAAAAGCAGCTTGACATACAAGTTTTTCATAGCATCTTCCCCTTTATAAGCCACCTGGACCACGGCTTCGAATTAGCCAAACCATCGATAAAGCTTTTAGAGCACAAGGCAGCCCTGCATAAATCAGGCTCAATGCCTCGGTTCCTTCACCAAGCCACTGCCAAAGTGGGAGGGCAATGCCCGCAGCAAGCGCAAGATTGAGCTTTCCAACAAGCGTCCAGTAACCGATACATTGACCAGCGATCGGCATGGCTTCCGGGAGCTGCTTGTGTTGCTCTTCGATTAATCGCAATAGCATCGCCCAAGGCATTGCTACATCACCGCCAAGAGCAAGCCCGGTCACGACGCAAACAAGCCCGTAGGCCCAGGCATCACCGGGCCCAAGTCCGAGGCAGGCGAGAAAAGTGCCAATGGCAATCAACATCGCTGCTAGCCAGCAGGCGCTGTGGCCGTAGCGGTCACTTAGCCTTGACCAAAGGGGCAAGCCCAAAGCAGCGCTTAAAAAGTAGATCAGTAAAAACCACGGCGCTGCCTGCGGCATGTCCAGCACACGCTCAACAAAAAATAACACAAGCGTTGCAGGGATCGCAGCCGCAATGGCGCTCAACATGAAACAGATAAATAGCTGTCGCATGGGCACAAAGCACCAAAGCGAGCGAAGATTGAAATGGTGGACTTGAGGGCTTTGTGCGACAACACGAGACGGATAACTCAAACCACGAAAAAGCCACAGGGCAAGCAAGGTAAAGCCGACAAGCAAGCCGCTCATTGCAATCTTTTCACCCGAGGACTGGGCTTGCACAAACACCGACACGACCATGACGCCTAATAAGCCTGCGGCTTCGCGGCTCAGCGACAAGCGACTGCGTTCTTGGTCGGTTTTGGCCAAAGCAGAGCCCCAACTTTGGTAAACAATGCTGCACTGGGAGTAAGCGAGATAAGTGAGGATCGAAGCAATGCCCAGCACGAGCCCGCTCCATAGCCCTTCGAGTGCCCGAGCCTTTGCGAACACCGGCCACCAAAGCAGGCAAAGAAAGCCCAACAAAAACACCATCGATGCCAAGCTCAGGCTGTACCAGGCACGCTTTGAAAGTGTTTGAGCCGACAGCGCGCTTTGAATATCCCAGCGTCGTCCCAGCCATGGGTCAGCCAAAGCGTCGAGTGCTCGAGCTGCAAGCAGCATAAGCCCTACGATACCGATGGGCAGCAATTCGCTATAGAGTTTGGGTAATAAAACATAGAGCGGTAATTCGAGTATGGCTAGCGGCAATCGCAAACTTGCATAGCGCCAAAGCAAGGCGTTCATTAGGCCTCGCCGATGAGGCTTCGTCGAAGAGCAGGTTCTGTCGTCCGCGGATCTAGCCAAATGCCGAAAAAGGCCTTTGCAAACTGGGCATCAGGAATGTCAAGTCGCACTTGACGGTTGTGGACAAAGCGACAGCCCTCTTTGGCACCTTGATGAAGGCCTAACAGTCGATCCTTGGCCTGTATATTCGGGAAACTTTGCTGCATCCAGGCAAGCCATTGCCGATCGCGTTCAGTGACTTTGCCGTGTTGTGCTTGCATCAATTCAAGTGAGGCTTGGGCGATCTTCGCACCGTCAAAAGAGCGCGCATAAACAAGCTCGAGTGCAAAGCGTTGATCAGCCCAATGCTTGCTATCAAAGGCATCGAGCGTCCAAAGTCTTGCCTCATAGAGCAAAAGACCAAACCAGCGCATATTCGCCTGTCCACGAAGTCGATAGGAAAGGCTTTGCCCCTGAAACCATTGCAGGCTTTGTGCAAGCGGCCAGGCCTCATCCCTGGCGGCGGATTCGCTGGCCTGCGCCTCAAGACTTAAGGGCAGTAGGGCCAGTGCTGGCAATCCTAAGTCTTTTAAGAGTCGTCGACGCAGGATGTCACAAGGCTTTCGATCAAGGATGCTGCGAGACTGTCGAGCAAGGGCGCTGCAAGGCTTAGACATCGTGATTGCAAAGCTTTTGTTTGGTCGATGATGATGCTTGCGTCGTTCTTTGAGGTTCAGTGCCGAACAAAGCTAAATTGCATAACATCGGTTGCGGCTTCCGCAAATCCGGCTTCGCAATAAGCAAGGTAAAAACGCCACATCCGAATAAAACGCTCGTCATAACCGAGTTCTCTAAGCTGCTTATCCACTTCGACAAATCGCTCATGCCAACGCGCAAGCGTCCATGCATAGTCAGCGCCAAAACTTAGACGGTTATAAAGTGTTAAACCGTGCGAGCTCGCAAGTGCAATCAGTCGCTCGGGCGAAGGAAGCATCCCGCCTGGAAAAATATATTGTTGAATGAAGTCTGTGCTGGAAAGATAACGTTCAAAATATTGCCCATCAATCGTGATGCTCTGGATGACAGCTTTTCCACCTGGCTTTAAGCAGTGGCGAAGCTTTTGGAAGTAGCTATCCCAATAGGCTTCTCCGACTGCTTCAAACATTTCGATCGAAACGACGCCGTCATAGCGCGCCTGCTCATCGCGATAGTCTTGAAGGCAGAACTGAGCACTACCAAAATTTGTCGGGTGGCGGCTTGACTCAAGCTGGTG
>VGHV01000010.1 GCA_016868095.1 Betaproteobacteria bacterium | reverse complement strand
GATATGGTCAGCAGGCAGCCCTTTTTTATTGGCGGATCGATTGCTTGCAGCAAGCGGCGACAACGAGGCTATCGCAAGAGTGCTTGATCTTCGATTTTGTTTGGATCGATCACAAGCTGATCGCTTATCGGAGGGCTTTGACTTTAGTCGCTTGGTTGTGGCGGGCCACTCTTATGGTGCTAACTCCGCTTTATTAATGGGCGGCGCCCGGGTACTGAGAGAAGGGCGCCTCGTTGATCTGCAGGATGCTCGTCCAAGGGCTGTGATAGCGATGTCTGCGCCGGCCTTTTACGGGAAGTCATCCTGGACATCGATTTTGGCCTCGATGAATCGACCTAGTCTCCATATCACTTGTAGTGAGGACTTGATTCGTATTCCAGGGCTCTACAGTGGACCCGAGGACCGCGTAGCGATCTTTAAGGCAAGTGCAGGTCTACCCAAATGTTTTGCGATGTTTGAGGGTGGTTCCCATAGTGTTTTTACAGACCGCGAAGCAACCGGTGGTTTCGAGACTAATCGGCGCATCAAAGGCGCGAGCTGCGAACTCGTTTTTGAATTTTTAAAACTTATCTTTGAAGGCGATCAAAACGCGATAAAAGGCTGGCAGAAGCGACATGAGTCGATGCTTAGTCAATTCTCATTCGTCTAAACCTGCCTGATTTAAGCGAGCATACCGCGATGATCTAGGCTTTATTCGGGGTTTCGGCTTTGGTTTGGGACGCGGCCTTGGCCTTGGCTTCCAATTCTGCTTTAAGGGCAGCAAGCATTTGCTCTTTGCGTATCGCTTCTTCTTTGCGTGCCCTGGCTGCTTTTTGGGCAGGATCAAAGTGCTGTTTGATCTGATTGGCTGAATCAATCAGGGTGAAGCCACCACCAAGTGCAGCGGCGACAACAAGGCAAATCAATACGATAGCGCCTGCCCATTCGACGGGGTTAAAGGGTACTGGTGTCATGACACAAACTCCTTGATGAGGGAAACACCGATCCAGCATAGAGCAAATAATCTTAAGGAACAATTATTTGCGCCGATCTGTTGCAGTGTTTCCACATCTAGAGTTTTGGGCTGACTCAGGCCTGCATGACAGGGTGCTTAGGCAGCAGGCATCCGATAAAGCGCACAAATTTTATTGCCATCTGGGTCGCGCAAATAGGCAAGATAAAGCTTGCCAGCAGGACCTTCGCGGACTCCCGGAGGATCTTCAATCGCTTGGCCGCCATGGGCAATCCCTGCCTCATGCCAGGCTTGTACCTGTTCTGGCGAACTACAGGCAAAACCAATGGTGCTGCCATTGCCAACGCAGGCCGCATTGCCGTCGATGGGTAAGGATGTCGAAAAAACACCGGTTTTGGTGCGCCAAAAAATACGATAACGGTCAATATGGCCTGGGCCGACGCCAAGTGTGCCAAGCACAGCGTCATAAAAAGTCTTTGAGCGCTCGATGTCATTGGTGCCTAGCATGATGTGTGAAAACATGTACCACTCCTCTTTTAGGTTTCGTCACGAAAATCGAGAGCGCACTGTAGCGCTGATTGATGAATCAACTTTCGAAGGCATATCGTCCCACGGGGCTTAATCGCATGGGTATGGTTCTGTTAGGCTTAATTTGCTATGACTCAAGATCTCCATCGCCACGATTGGCTTGACGCCTCTTATGGTCATGCTCGCCTTAATGCGGGCAGCGGGGCGCTTGGCCTTGCAGTCTTACTAACGCTTGGCTTTGCTGCAGCCGAATGGATAGCAGCTCGCTATGCCGGCTCAGTTGCCTTGATGGCAGATGCCGGTCACATGTTGACCGATGCAAGCTCTCTTTTGCTCGCCTTGCTCGCTCAAGGTTTAGCGAGACGGGCGCCGTCAGCGACAAGTTCTTATGGATACGGTCGTATCGAGGTGCTCGCTGCCTGGGTTAACGCGATCGCAATGCTAGGCCTCATAGGGCTCATCCTCACCGAGTCCTTGTCGCGTTTGTTCAAGCCGCAGGCGGTTGCAGGTGAGCAGGTCATGTTGGTTGCCTGTCTCGGTCTCGTCGTGAACCTGTTGGTGGCCTGGCTACTGTCCCGAGATCGGGAGAGCTTAAATACCAAGGCCGCCTTGGTTCATGTGATGGGCGATCTTCTCGGCTCGATGGCAGCACTTATCTCGGGACTCGTGATTTGGTTGACGGGTTTTTACCTGATCGATCCATGTTTATCGATGCTTGTCTGCGCGCTTTTGCTCCGCTCAACCTTGATGCTGCTGCGCGACTCGTATCGCATTCTGATGGAGCAGGTTCCGAGCACGGTCGACTTCAACCAAGTTGCGCAGACCCTGCTAGCTGATCCGAATGTCCTTGAGGTTCACAATTTGCATATTTGGGAGACCGCACCTGGACACATCACGATGACTGCCCACTTGCAGATTCAATCATTCGAGCAATGGCCTTTAACGCTAAGATCGATACAACAATTACTCAGAGAGCGCCATAACATTGATCACGCAACACTTCAGCCTGAACCTGTAGAATGACAAACTCAGAGTAAATAATATTATTTAGAATGATTCGGAGGAGATAGCAGAGCATGAACCCATCATTCCCACCCTTTGATTACGAGTCGGCGCGAACTAACTTTTCGTTTGCAGTTCCGGAAACTTTTAATTTTGCCTTTGACGTCGTTGATCAACGTGCGCGAAGTGCTGACAAGACAGCCTTAATTGCGATCAACCGCGCGGGCGATCAAGTGAATTACTACCGCTATAGCGATCTCGAAAAACAGTCGAACCGCTTTGCCAACGCGCTTTTAAAGATGGGTGTTCGAAAGGGCGATACGGTCTTACTTGTATTGCCTCGCATCCCTGCTTGGTACTTTGTCATTTTGGCATGTACAAAAATTGGTGCGATTGCAATGCCAGGTACCAACCAACTCAAAGCCAAGGATCTTGCTTATCGGGTCGATCGTTCTGATGCCAAGCTTGCCGTGGTTGCCAGTCAGCATGCGTCTGCTATCGAGTCCATTCAGGCTGATTGTCCAAGCCTTAAGCACCGTATTTTGGTGGGCGAGGAGCGATCGGGTTGGGAACACTTTGAATCACTGTGTGATCGGGCAAGTGATCAATTCGATCGAGCTGCTAATGAGCCAACGCGCGCAGATGAAAGCATGCTGATTTATTTCACCTCGGGCACAACCTCCATGCCCAAAATGGTAGCTCGCGACCATGCTTACGCGCTTGCTCACGGGATTACCGCTCGGTATTGGCAAGACCTTCAAGAATCCGATGTGCACTGGACACTTACCGACACTGGCTGGGCCAAGGCGGCCTGGGGCCTGTTGTATCCGCCCCTTCTGGCTGGCGCAACGATTGTGCTTTATGACGGTGATGGTTTCGATCTGGCCATGCACTTGAAGATCATTGCTCAACATCGAGTGACTACCTTTTGTGCTCCGCCTACGATTTATCGCATCATGGCAAAAGCCGATCTCGCCGGTGCTGATTTCAGCTCCTTGCGTCATTGCTTTGGTGCTGGCGAGCCGCTCAATCCCGAAGCGATGCGTGCCTGGAAGCAGGCAACTGGCTGCGATATTTATGACGGTTATGGACAGACCGAAACCATCAATATCGTTGCCAATTTTCCAGGCATGGCCATTCGACCTGGATCGATGGGAAAGCCCTGTCCCGGACTGATTGTTGATGTGATTGACGATGAGGGGCAGATTTTGCCCCCGAACGAAGTGGGCCATATCGCAGTCAAAATCACCGACCCCTATCCGCCAGGATTATTTCGAGGCTACTACCGAGACGAAGCGACCACAGCAAAGGTATTCCGTCATGGTTGGTATTACACGGGCGATACCGCAACCAGGGATGAGGACGGCTACATTTGGTTTGTCGGACGATCAGACGATATTATCTCGTCGTCCGGCTACCGCATTAGTCCCTTTGAAGTGGAGTCAACCCTTATTGAGCATCCAGCGGTCGCCGAGGCTGCGGTGATCGCTAAGCCTGATCCAATGCGCGGTGAGATCGTGAAAGCTTATATAACATTAACGCAAGGCTTCAGCCCAAGCGATAAACTGGCCAGCGAGATCCAAGATTTCGTAAAAGAGCAAACGGCTCCCTACAAATATCCCAGAGAGATCGAGTTTCGCGAAAGCTTACCGAAAACCATCTCTGGGAAAATTAGACGTGTGGCTTTGCGCGAAGAGCAGTAAATGCTGTGCTCCTAAAGTGCTTTGATCACCGCTTGGTAAACTTCCGAGGTGCTGTGGCTGCCCCCGAGATCGGGTGTTCGTAGTGCCTTGTCAGCAAAGGCTCGGTCAACAGCTCGTTCGATGCGAATTGCTGCTTGGAGCAAGGATGCGTCCTGATGCCTCGTACCAAGCCATTGCAACATCATCGCAGCTGATAAAAACATCGCTGTAGGATTTGCAATGCCTTGTCCAGCAATATCGGGTGCCGTGCCATGCGAGGGTTGAAATAGGGCATGCGAGAGTCCGATGTCCGCAGAAGGAGCCATCCCCATACCGCCGATCAGCGCAGCACCGAGATCGGACAAAATATCGCCGAACTGATTTTCAGTAGGTAAGACATCGTAAAGCCATGGCTGTTTGACAAAATAGAGCGCCATCGCATCAACATAGCACTGATCTGCGTGTACTTGTGGAAAGGATTGAGCGACTTCCTTGAAGATTGAAAGCATGAATGCCTGGCCACGATGAACATTGGACTTATTGACACAGGTAACTCGCGCTTGTCTGTTGGCGCTGTGACCGCGTGTTTGAGCAAGTTCAAAGGCAAATCGAAAAAGCCGTTCCGAACCATGCCTGGTAACACGGCCAAGGTCGTAGGCTTCATCTGCGCCCGCGCTCGGGATCTTCTCCGGGTGGTAGCGCCCAAAAAACCATCCCTCGCTTTGTTCGCGTACGATGACAAAGTCAATCGCTTCGGCTCTGCTGTCTGCCAATGCTAGCGGTGCGCCGGGTATAGCCCTAATGGGACGCACGCCAGCAAACAGATCGAGGCCTTGACGAAGCGTGAGTTGCGGCCCAATCTCCGTACCGTCTGGATAGCGAACTTCAGGAAGTCCCATCGCACCAAAAAGAATAGCGTCGGCGTTGCGGCAGGCCTCCCAAGTGGCTTGGGGGAGGGCATCGCCAAAATCCCGATAATGAGCCGCACCTGCTGGGTATTGCTTAAGATTTAAGCGAAAATCACTTGATAGGTTTTGCAAATGTTGCAGTAAATTTGAACACGCTTGCATCACCTCTACACCGATCCCATCGCCAGGCAAAACTGCAATTTCGTATAAATGTTTCATTCAATGCTCCGATCTGCTCTCAGCGTGCTTGAAGATTTCCACAGCCTTTTCGGCAATAAGCGCACCATGTTCCTGAACAAAGTGGCCGCCCTTATCGACCATCATCGGTAATGGGCACTGCTTGATAGCTTTGCGTAGTCTCTCCATGCTCGCGGGCGAATACACGGGGTCGATCATGCCAATGGCCATCATCGACTGACCGGCCCAGTCCTGCGCCCAAAAGCGCTCTGCAGCGCGCGAGACAACAACGCCGTCATCATTTTCAGAAGCTGGAACGATCTCAGGAAATGCGCGGGTTGCAGCCCGGTAAGCAAGTTCGGGAAAAGGCGCGTCGTAGGCTGCTGCCTCAGCTGGGCTCATGTGGGGATTGCCGCGGGCGAGTAGCCTTGCGATTGAAAAATCAGGCTTTGCCGCACACATGGCGCGCCACTGCATAAATCCCTCGGGAAGCGGCTCGCGTGCACTTGCGAGGTAGGTATTCATAACGAGTAGCGCTTTATAACGTTCTTGATGTTCCATTGGCAAGGTGAGACCAAGCAAACCGCCCCAATCTTGAACCACCAAATGAATATGCTTTAGATCCAGTGATTCAACGAGCTCGAGCAAGATCGACCGGTGCCATGAAAATCGATGCTGCGCGATATCGACAGGCTTATCACTCTTTCCAAAACCTGGCATGTCAGGCGCAACGACGCGATGCCCGGCCGCTGCAAATATCGGGATCATGTGTCGATAAAGATAACTCCAGGTTGGGTTGCCATGAAGACATAACCAGGTGGCCGAAGCATCCTTGGGGCCTTCGTCCAAGATGTGTATGCGTAAGCCTTGAAGCGATTTCAAATCGTCGATATAGCGTCCTACCCAGGGATAATTGGGGAGGTTGTCAAAAGACGCTTCGGGTGTGCGCAAAAATTGGATGCTTGCCATCTGTTTTAAAACTCCTCATTCAAAATCGTTTCGCAAGCGATAAAGCCTCTATGTCTCATCTTGGCGAAAGCGTCTGCCACAAAAAGCTGAACTCCAAAGCAAGCATGAAAGCGCGCTGTGAACTATCTGCCGCTCCAGCGTGGCCACCCTCGATGTTCTCGTAATAGCTGACGCGATGTCCCTGTTCGAGCATACGCGCTGCCATCTTTCGAGCGTGGCCAGGATGGACCCGATCATCGCGCGTACTCGTCATCAACAATAACGGTGGTAGCTTTTGCTGTGGCTTCACATTTTGATAAGGACTATAAGCCGAAATCCACGCCCACTCATCAGCGATTTCGGGGTTGCCATACTCGGCCATCCAACTCGCCCCGGCTAGCAGCAAGTGGTAGCGTTTCATGTCTAATAGTGGAACCTGACAGACGACTGCTGCAAAGTAGTCTGGCTTTTGTAGCATGACCGAGCCGACCAAAAGCCCACCGTTGCTACCGCCTCTGATAGCCAGCTGACTCGGGCTCGTAACACCGCGAGTAATCAAATCGTTGGCCACTGCTGCAAAATCGTCATAGCTTTTTTGTTTATTTGCTTTCATGGCGGCTTGATGCCATTGCGGGCCAAACTCACCGCCCCCACGAATGTTTGCAATCGCAAGTGCGCCACCACGCGCAAGCCAGCCTCGCCCAAATACAGCCGAGTAGCGCGGAAGCTCCGAGATTTGAAAGCCACCATAGCCATGCAGCAGCGTTGGGTATGTCTTTTGTTCGCGATTGCCCCGAGGCCGGACTAAAAAGTACGGAATGCTTGTGCCATCTTTTGAAGTGGCAAAGCCTTGTTCGACGATCATCTGACTTGTATCAAATAATGTTGGCAGCGCTTTGAGTGTTTCGATCGTCTCGGAATGACTCTGCGCCAGTTGCAAGCGGTCAGGGTTTAAAAAGTCACTAACGCTGAGCAAAAAACTCTCGCCTAAAGGGTCGCCTTGCCCCTGCTGGCTATCGTGAATGCCCCGAGCCACGATCTGGCTATAGCTAGAAGGCTTAAGTTGACGTTTTGTCCAACGACCTTGCTTAAAGCTTAAGATCTCGACCTCAGCTGATACTTGATCTAAAACATTTAACAAGATCGATGACCTTGTCAGGCTATAGTTTTCAAGCGATCTACTAGGACTCGGTGTAAACAAGGCATGCCATTGGGGTTTGCCAGCAAGGAATGATGATGCCGATGAAATTAATAGGGATCCTGCTGGCCAGCTTTTGTCTTTCTGAAGCATTGGACTGCGAAGTTCCAGCAAGACATGCTCATACCAAAAACGTAGTTGAGCGTCGGGCGGTTTTTGCAAGGCAAGCATTGTTTTGCCCTGCAATAAGAATTGCTCGCTTGAGAAGAAGTCGGGCATGCGCCCAAAAATCGTTCGCTCGTAACCGGGTGTGGCATCCACCTGAACCCAAGCCGCCACATCGCTTTGCTTTGCCTCAAATACAACCTCTGCCTCTTGGAGCGGACTGCCCCGCTTCCAGCGTCTGATGGTTCTAGGGTAACCAGCGTCGGTTAACGAGTTTGGCCCATGCTGACTCGCAACATAGATGGTGTCGATGTCAATCCAGTCAACACTGGTTTTCGCTTCGGGTATATGAAACCCTTGAGCAAGGAAAGATCTAGTTTCTACATCAAACTCTCGTACGATGTTTGCATCGGATCCGCCTGGTGATAACTGGATCAAACAGCGCTTGTAATCTGGGCCGTAGCAAGTTGCTCCTGCCCAAACCCAACTTTTAGCTTCTGAGCGACCGAGTTCATCAAGATCGAGCAAAACTTCCCAGACCGGTTCTTTACTTTTGAAGCTTTCAAGACTTGTCCTTCTCCAAACGCCGCGCGGGTTTTTGCCGTCCTGCCATAAGTTATAAAACCATGATCCTCGGCGTGTCACTTGGGGAATACGTTGCGCATTGTCAAGCACCTCTTGAAACTCATCTTGCATGGCCTTAAAAGCCTTGTTTGAGGCAAAGCTCGCAAGGGTGATCTTGTTTTGCTGCTTGACCCAGGCCATGGATTGCTCACTATCGATGGCCTCAAGCCACAAGTACGGATCGTCTTGGTCTGATGGCGTCACAGTCTGGGCCCCTATGCTTTGGTTGGCGAGCAAACACAGTAAGCTCGCCTTAAGAACAAGGCGAGTGAGGAATATTGGGAATGAGTAGGTCAAATTCATGAATCAAGGCGATGCGTTGATATCGATGTTACTCCTGAAGGCAGTAGCAAAGAGCGCGGTCAGGGCAGCTATGGTGTTGAGCTGCCTTGTGAGCTCAGCCTTTGCTTCTTGCGATCAGTCGGCTTTAGCGCGCTCGAGGGTAGAGCCTGCTGAAGCTTCGATGCTGCAAAGCGTCCGACCTGAAGTTGATCCCTCCCGTCCTGAGCCCTCCTCTGGATTTCGCAGGCAGGTAGGCATGGTTACTGCAAGGAGCTACATGGTGGTAACAGCACATCCGCTTGCAAGCAAAGTGGGATGTGAAGTGCTGCGCGATGGTGGTAGTGCGATCGATGCCGCAGTGGCTGTGCAAATGGTTCTAGGATTGGTAGAACCACAATCGTCAGGCATCGGTGGTGGCGGGTTTTTGATTCACTTTGATGCTTCGAGTAAGCAGCTTGTGACTTACGACGGGAGGGAGACCGCGCCAGCAGCTGCAAACGAAGATTATTTACGCTTTATCAGTACGAGCGATAAGCGACATCCCCTGCCAACTCGACCGACACCGTGGCTTAGTTTGCGGGCGAGCGGGAGATCGATAGGTATCCCAGGTATGCTGCGGATGCTTGAACTAGCCCATAGAGATCATGGCTTGAGGCCATGGCGCGAGCTCTTTGATCCGGCGATCCAACTTGCCCACGAAGGCTTTACCGTGAATGGGCGGATGGCAGCGGCGATTCTGAGCGCACGCGAAGAGCTACTTCGCGATGTGGATGCGGTTGGTTATTTTTTGAATGACGATCTATCGCCGAAGGCGATGGGCACAACCGTTCGCAACCCCGCTTATGCGGCAACGCTTGAGTCGATTGCATCACACGGTGCTGATGCTTTTTATATCGGATCCATTGCACAATCCATCGTAAATAAAGTTGCTGAAGGCATAGGAGGGCCTTTAAGCCCAGTGCCTGTCACGCCAGGTCTAATGACGGTGGAAGATCTTGCCAACTACAAGGCTATCCGTCGAGAACCCGTTTGTATTAGTTACCGTAACACGTGGGTTTGCGGCATGGGCCCCCCTTCTTCGGGTGGGATTGCAGTCGGGCAGATCTTGGGGATTTTGGGTAATTTTGACCTATCACATCAGAAGCCCACGCAAATTGGTAGCGATGGCGCAAAGCATTCAGTCACGGCCGCTCATTTGATTAGTGAGGCACAACGACTTGCGTACGCAGATCGTAATAAGTATGTTGCGGATACAGATTTCGTCCCGCTTCCCGCCCTTGGTTTGTCGAGTCTTCTTAACAGCCGTTACCTTAAGGAGAGAGCAAGTCTTATATCGATGTATAAAAGTATTGGAACAGCAAAGCCAGGATCTTTTACGGCTAAGGCCTTGGGTATGAGCTCTCAGGAAGATAACGGTACAACCCATATGACCATCGTGGATCGCCAAGGCAATGTCGTTTCGATGACCTCGAGCATCGAGGGAAGTATGGGCTCGTACCGGCTTGTACGTGGGTTTTTGCTCAATAATCAACTGACCGATTTTTCGCTGAACCCGACCGATGGCCAGGGAGCGCCGATTGCAAACAAAATCGAGCCAAACAAGCGACCCCGCAGTTCAATGGCGCCGACGATTGTATTTGCCAAAGCGAGCGATGGCTCAAGGGGCGATTTTCTAATGGCAACGGGCTCGCCAGGTGGACCAAGCATCATCCAATTTGTGAGCAAAACATTGATCGGTGTGATCGACTGGAAGCTCAATGCCCAAGAGGCTACCGCCATGGTGAACCTTGGTGCTGCAAACAGCCCTACGACGGCGGTTGGTGGTGAGCATCCATATATCGATCGCGCGCATGAAGGTATGAGCGATCCCCTCATCAAGGGCTTGCTTGCGCTGGGACACAAGGTTTCGCTTGCGGAGCAATCAAGCGGCGTTGCTACGATTGTTAAAACGATGATACCAGGGCAGGGATCACCGGTTTATACAGGCGGCGCCGATCCACGCAGAGAGGGTGTGGCGCTTGGTGACTAATAACAGTGAAAGTCAGTACATACCGATGAATCAAAACCGTCGCTTCGCGCTTGCATCATGGCTTTGGACTTCAGCTGCATATACCCAAGCCCCACTAAACGCCTTCGCGCAAGTCCCGCCAAGTGCCTTCGCCAAAGGCACAGCGATTGATCCGATGCAAAAGGTGCGCTACGGACGCGTTGAGCGTTATGACAACTTTCCGTCAACATTCGTTGAGCCTCGCCATATCGAGATTTGGCTGCCACCAAGCTATGACGGAAGGCGCGAGCATGCCGTGCTTTATATGCATGATGGGCAAATGCTATTTGACGCTGAGACAACATGGAACAAACAGTCATGGGCGGTCGATCAAGTTGCAGCCCCGATGATCGATCGAGGGCTATTGCGCAACTTCATCGTTGTCGCGCCCTGGAATCTCGGTCCCTTGCGATTTGCGGAGTATTTTCCACAAGCGTGGTTTAAGCGCCTCTCGACGGCTACCCAAGTTCGGCTCCAACAACGCATGTCCGAGGTGCGCTTGCGAAGCGACGAGTACCTGCGATTTCTCGTACATGAGCTTAAGCCTTGGGTCGATGATCGCTATAAAACGCTTCGCGCTAGAGAACATTGCATGTTGATGGGCTCAAGTATGGGGGCCGTCATTAGCCTCTACGCTTTATGTGAATATCCAGAGATCTTCGGTGGCGCTGCCTGTTTGAGTACACATTGGATCGGTGGTTACGAGCGAAATCCTGAGGTCCCAGGCGCTGCGCTTGAGTACTTAAGTGACAGGCTACCCGAACCTGCTCGCGTCCGCCTGTGGATGGATCGCGGCACCATCGAGCTCGACGCCTTGTATGAGGAAGCTCAACAAGCGGTCGACCGATTGCTTTACACCAAAGGCTTTCGAGCACCTGGATTTAAAAGCCTTGTGCATGAGGGAAGCGGACATAACGAACGCGACTGGCATCGGCATTTGCCAGGACCTTTAAGCCATCTCTTTTCAAGCACTAGTCAGTAAAGCTTGCAGGGTCAACAAGATTTTGTAGCGGTTGACCCCTGGAAAAGCGCGTGAGATTGTCCAAAAATAATTCAGTCCATCGACTCATCGTGCCGCTACCGGCAAAAGAGGTGTGCGGAGTCACCGTTACCTTCGGATGCGACCAGTAAGCATCAGTTTGCGGAAGCGGCTCTGTGTCAAAGACATCAAGAATGGCGTGTCCAAGTCTTTCATGGTCAAGTGCTTCAATCAGTGCTTGATTGTTGATAACGCCGCCACGTGCAACATTGACTAAGAGTGCATTACTTTTTGTTTGTGAAAAAAACTGCTGATTAGCGAGATGTTTTGTACTCGCATTGAGAGCGCAGGCAAGGACAATAATATCGGCTTGGGGTACTAGCTGGGGCAGCTCGCCTGCGTTTGCACATTGATCGACAAAGGCGCTTGCCTGTGCTTTACGGCGGACAACCAAGGTCCTTGCGCCAAAGGCCTTAGCGCGTTGAGCAATAGCTTGTCCTATTGGCCCGAATCCTATGATAAGCCAGGTGCTTTGTGATAGTTCTCGAAACGGGGTGTTTTTCCAAAGCCGCTCAGCTTGTTGTTGTCGTTGTAGTTGTAGTGGGTGAAGCTGATTAAGAACTTGAGCGAAAACAAATTCGGCAATCGCGATGCCCTGGGCGCTGCTATTGCAGATCATCGTACCCTTAGCAGCTATCGCTTTATAAAAAGGGTTGTCAAGGCCGGCATTGAAGGTTTGCAGCACGTTGATCGACGCGGTTCTTAAGGCCATTTGAAAGGCTTCTGGAAGAAACTTCTCGGCGCTGATGAGAGGGCTTAGCCAAAGATAGTCAAGCGCTACATCCTCGGGGTCCTTTAGGCTGCCGTCGATTCGATACTTTCCTTCCTTGTTGTAGGGCACCCACTTCATATTGAGTTGATCGATATCGGCGAGGCCATTGATGCTTTCCAAGGACTTTTCGTAAATGGCAACTGATTTCTTCATCGTCTGACATCTCATGTTTAGGGTTGATGGATTTACTGGGCGGTTAGGTAGGGCGCCGTCGTGGTCGATGCACTGACTTGCGATCGACTTCTAAGAACTGATAATCTCCGGACGATGAGCACGTTCAAGAAATCAGTGGGGGACAGCCGGTGAAGCGCTTGCGTTGGATTGTAGCGCTGTGGTTTGCCTTATTTACAGCCCTCTCGATTGCCTCGCCGCTGCTAAACCCGACATCCTTAGACAGCGTATGTTCGCCTGAGCATGGCAGCCGCCTGATTGTCGTGAATGATCAGGGCGATGGTAGCGATGCAAACGCGCTGTCAGAAGACTGTCCCTTGTGCTCGGGGTTCTTTACCCCCGACTTTTGGGTTCACCACCCATTGGATGCGCCTTCGCCACTTGCCCATGCGCTTGAGCCTCAGCGTGAGGCTTTCCTGATTGCAATCGCGCAGCCACCGCTGCCGTCCCGAGGTCCACCAACTCAGTTTTGATTGTTTTCTTCGTCTTTCTGAAGGTCGCATCAAACGTCGTGCGATTTGAAAACGCTCAAACTTTGTTGAATTGGATCAAAAATGTTCAAGCACTCTCCCATTGCAGCCGCAGTGCTGGCAGTGGTTTCATGCAGCGTTCACAGCCTATTAGCGCATGCTCAAGGCAGTCAGCCGCAATTAGTCGAGGCACAAAACAGTCAGCACCAGGTGGCTCAAGCCGTGGCTGCGCAGAGCCAGTCCGTCACTGTCACAGCAACCCGACAGGCCGTTCCGCTTGGCGAGTCACCGTGGTCCGTCGGCGTGATTGGTCAAGAATCGATATCAGTGACCAAGCCGACGCATCCGAGTGAATTGCTTAGTCAAGTTCCAGGTGTTGCAGTAAGTGTGACCAATGGTGAGGGTCATCAGACAGCAATCCGACAGGGCTTTACCACGAGCCCTGTGTATCTTTTTCTTGAGGATGGGATCCCGATTCGTGCCACAGGAAACTTTAACCATAACGCACTTTATGAGGTCAATATTCCGTCTGCGGCGTCAGTTGAAGTGATTCGAGGGCCAGCTTCGGCACTGTACGGTTCGGATGCCATCGGTGGTGTCGTCAACGTTATTACAAGGACTCCTTCAACCCGCGCAGGTGGAAATGGGTCGCTTGAGATGGGTCAGTGGGGCTATCGACGCCTTTTGGCTGGGGCAGATAGTGGTGAAGGATCAGCAGGTGCGCTCAGGCTTGATGTCAACCTGACTTCAACCGATGGTTGGCGTCAGAACACAGGTTACGACCGCAGGAGTTTTAACCTGCGATGGGATAGCCAGCTGTCACCGACAACGCGGGTTAAAACGATTATCGGCATGACCTCCATTGATCAAGAGACGGGCGCAAACAGCGCCTTACCCATGGCTCTTTACCTGGACGATCCAACGGTGAACCTTCGCTCACCTGCTTATCGCAAGGTGGATGCACTAAGATTTTCTTCGGCTTTCGAGCATGACTTAGCTGGTGGGCAGCAGCTTTCGCTCACGCCTTACCTGCGCCGCAATAAGATGGATCTTAATGGTTCCTATAACTTTACAGGCGATGCACGCATTGAAGATACTGAAGTCTTTTCGGCAGGGCTCCAGGCAACCTATCGGCGTGACTTTCACGATGCTTATCGATCACGTCTGATTGTGGGTCTGGATCTCGATCGCAGTCCGAGCAAGCGTCTGGAAACAAAAATTACGCTGAGCTCGCAGATCGATGCGAGGGCAAGCGCTTCGAGCGATGCGAGCTTGCGTGGACTCTATACCCAATATACCGGCTACAGCCTTGGTGCGAGGATGTATGACTACGAGGTCAACTATCGCAATCTGTCGCCCTATGCGCATTGGGAGTTTTCCCCGCTCCCTGCGATGAGGCTAAGCGCTGGTCTGCGCCGGGATCAGTCGAGTTATACGATGGATAACCAGGCAAATCCGGGTTACTTCACCGTTGCCGGGCGCGAATATTACCTCCCCGCATCAGCCGAGGCAGACTTCGCTCGCTGGGTCCCCAAGCTCGGCATGGTCTATCAGTTAAGTGCCCAATCACAATGGTATGCAAGTTATAACCAAGGATTTAGAACGCCCTCTGAAAGTCAACTTTTCCGAGGTGGCCGTTCCGCATCAGGTGGCAGCTTAAGCGCGCGCCAAGCCGAGGCGCAGGCCTTGTTTAATGCAGCAAGTCAACTTAAGGCGATCAAGGCCGAGCAATTGGAGTGGGGCCTTCGCGGATCCCAACAGCAGATTCAATACGAAGTGGTTGCTTATCAACTCACCAAATCGGATGACTTGTTGAGCCAGCGCGACGCGACAGGTTATTCGGTGCAAACCAACAATGGCACGACAAAGCACCGAGGGATTGAAGTCCTTGTAGGTACCAGGCTTTCGCCTGCATGGCGCTTTGACGCTGCGGCGAGTTATATAAGTCATCGGTATGAACAATGGATCAGTGGCGGTACCGATTATTCAGGTAAAAACATTGAATCTGCACCACGAACCCTTGCGAATCTAAGACTTTCGGGGCAAGTAGTTGCTGGCTTGAATGCACAACTTGAATGGGTACATGTTGGCTCTTATTACCTCGATCAAGCCAATCAATTCGGGAAGTATCCCGGCCATGGGCTTTGGAATCTGCGCATGAGTATGGCATTGGGCGCTGACGCGTCGTTGTTCTTGAGAGCTATGAATTTAGCTGACAAGCGCTATGCGGATAGCGCCTCTCAAAGTAACGCTGCCGGTGGTCTTTACGCGCCTGGCTTACCGCGTACGGTGTACGCAGGCATACAGGCGCGATGGTAGGGCTGTTACGGCATTGAATGAGGCAAGGAGGGCGTCGGTGATTAGACTTTTGTCATTATGGTTTGCGTTTATGCTGATGCTTTACGCAGGCCAATCGTGGTCACAGCAGCATGGCCATTCGGAAGCGAAAGCACCCGCCCTCGCTGTTTCAGCTGCATTTGATGCGAAGGGATCGCTTTGGCTCGTTGGCTGGCATGGCCCGGGAGCGCTCTATGTACAACGCGTGCTTGATCAGGGAAGGCGGGTCGACGATGCGAAGCGATTGATCAATGTAACCGGCGATGCCGTCTCGGCTTCGGGAGAGAATCGTCCTAAAATCAAGTTCGGTCTAAATGGTCAAGTGCTCATTAGTTATACCAAGCCACTTGCAAAGCCTTACACAGGTGAGATAAGAATGGTGCGCTCGGAAGACGGTGGTGTGAGCTTTTCCGAGCCATTTACCGTGCATCACGATCGACAGGAAATCACCCATCGTTTCGATTCGATCATTTTTGATCGACAAGGGATCTTGCATACCTTCTGGATTGACAAGCGTGATCAGGACCTGATTCGTCAATCAAAAAAACTGAATCATCGCGACTTAGCCAAGCACTATCGAGGCGCAGCGATCTACCGTAATGAGTCTTCTGATGCGGGTTTAACTTTTGGTCCTGACATCAAAGTTGCCGATCACAGTTGTGAATGCTGCAGGATCGCTCTAACGCTCGATGCGACGGGCCGGCCTGCTGCAATGTGGCGCCATGTTTTTGAACCCAATCTTCGCGATCATGCCTTTTGGCGATGGCTGGCTCCTAATGAGATTCATCGGGCGAGTGAGGACGGCTGGCAGTTGGACGCATGTCCTCACCATGGACCCGCCATTGCGCTTGCAAGCGATGGTGGTTTTCATGCCGTTTGGTACGGTGAACGCAAGGGTCTTGCTGCCGTGCGTTACGGAAGGTTAAACGATAAGGGGCTTCCTGTGGGTACGCCTGTCGCCTTGCCTGATAAGGCTGCTGAGCACGCCGATGTGTTTCGGCAAGGATCAACGCTTGTGATGACCTGGCAGTTCTTTGATGGTCAGCGAAGTGTTTGGAAGGCTTGGGTGTCGAAAGATGAGGGCAGGCAGTTCACAAGCCTTGTGCTTGGTGAACATCTGGGAAAGCATGACTACCCAATGCTTGTAGGTTCGCCCAGCGAAGGCATTTGGGCTATCTGGAACACAGATCAAGGTCTGCGATTGCAGAAAATTGATTCATGATTAAAGTTCGTTATATGTTACATATCTATCAAGTCCTTGTCGGTTGCCTGCTGGGCCTGGTCCTTGTTTCAGGGCTACAAGCGGCAGTGCCGAACTTAAGCTCCTCATTCAAACCGGAGAGCTTTCAATCCTTGATCGATCAGAAAACCGCAAGCATTATTGTTTTCTCGGCGAGTTATTGCGCTCATTGTCCTGCGGTTGTCCGTTCACTTACGAAGCAATCACGTCGAATGGCCAAGCCGCCGAGGCTAATCGTCGTTATGGCAGACGAGCTACCCTCACCGGCAGATAAGAAGAGTATATATAACGATATCGACCACTTGCTGGTCTTTGAGGGCAATGAGATGGCGATTCGTCACGCGGTAAACCCGACTTGGCGTGGTCTGACGCCTTTTGTTGTCTTGGTGGGTAAGGACGGTCGGGTGAGTTTTTTCAATGGTCAGCCGCCCGGGTCCGACCTGCAAGCGTGGTTAAGTCAACAAGCGCGATGACAAGTTGCGTACTTCGACTCGGATCTACGGTCTCGGCGATGCTTTCGGCTCACTCGGCTCGATCCGCCTTGTCCAGCAATGTCAGTGCGCGCTCGGTGTTGCCACGCGCCGCACGCGTTTCGAAGCGGACGCGGGCGTCGTAGTTAGCGAGCGCAACCGTAGCCAACTCGTCCATCAGCTTATTGATGCTGATCGAGTTCGACTTCGCGAGTGCCTTCAGGCGCTCATGTTTGTCATCCGGCAAACGAATCGTCAGGGTCGACATGGAAAGACCTCCAAGCATTGCTCGGGCGTGAGCACCCGCAGCGTCGGGAACTTCAATTCGCCGCGCGCAACATCCCGTAGATTGCGCGTTACGATTGCCTCGGCCTGAGCTGCCACAGCCAACTCGATCAGGTGGTTGTCGCCTTCGTCCGGCAGGTTCGGCCGCCAAGCGTAGAACACTTCCACCCAGCGGCAGCGGCTCATTAGGCCGTCTAATACTTCGCCACGTTCCTTGGTCGACAGCGCAGAGCGGGCGAACAACTCGGCACGGCCCAGCACGTCTTCGTACTCCGCCAGCAATGCAGGCCCAAGCACGGGCTGGTATCGGCCCTGGAGACATGCTCGAAGTACGGCTCGGCCAGTGCCTCCGCCTCGCAAGAGCGCGCCGACCAGCACATTGGTGTCTAATACAATTAACGCCATCGTTTGTGATAGCACGGATGCTATCATGTTGTGGTGCCTACGAGTCAAGTGCGCTCAGATGTTTGACTGATTCCATCGAGCGGTGAGCCCAAAGCGTGCACGAAGGCTGCGGATTGACAAGTTGCGTACTTTGACTCGGATCTACGGTCTCGGCGATGCTTTCGGCTCACTCGGCTGCAGCACCTCGCCAGCAAAACGGCAGTCAACCTTAATCCTAGGATAGCGCTCCCTCATGGCAGCACAATGACGTTTGGCTTGAGCTTTGGTATAAAACATCGCATCAAAGCCGCTCACGATTCGTTCGTTAAAAAATAAGTCGTATCCCACGCCATGCACATTGGGAACCGGACCCAAGTAATCATCCATAGCGGGTAGCACGCAGGCATCGGCTTGATCCTGCAATTGTTTCAAATCCTGTGAGTGAGGAAAAATTCGCGGACTCAGCAAAAGCTTAGCCCTCTCAGTGTCTGTTAGTGAGCCAGGGTTGATTGCTATGCCGCTGCCTCGGCTTCTGTGTCGCGGGTTGTATGACATGATTGATTCACTTTCGCTCATGCTTTGACCCGAGCAATTGACATGGGTAAGCCCAAAGGCATGGCCGAGTTCGTGTACTAGTGTGCTATAAAAACCGTATCGAAAGCGTCTGTACTCGAGCACGACAATGCCCCCGCCGCCATTGACGCCCCCGTTAAAGCTGCGGCCACCTCCACCCCAGTGCGGTCGATAAAGCTGCATATTGGGATTAACAAGTATAAAAACAAAAACACTTGGTTCGATATAACGATTGCTGCCCCGAAGTTCAAGTATTTCCTTGAGCATGGCATGTTCGAAGTCTGGTGCTAACTTTTGCGACGGATCCCTTGTTTGTTCCTGTGTTTGACCCTGTATGTGCCCCTTTGCTTGGTCGCTCGGTGTATGCAGGCTTTGTTCAGCGATATTCTTAATCGCAGATTCGTCGTATTGTCCTTGGTGGATCAATGCTTCAGCAATATCAAATGCCTCAACATCAGGGCCCAACAAATGCTTGAAGTGATCTTTAGCATGATCTAGATAATGGCGAATCAGCCGCAAATCCTGTTCACTCGGAAGCCCGCTGTGCCATTGATCCTTAAAGACATAGAAAATCGGCTTAACGCTGATTCGCGGGCCATCGATGCGTCGGCTTGTATGCTTGCCAAGCTCACAGACTTTCGCACGACCGCGAAGTGGATCGATGAATACACGATTCGAACACTCGATACGCTCAGTGGCCACCGCATAGCTCCATGAGTTCTCCTTGCCGTATCGAATCATTCGAGTGCCATCAAAGCGACATATGCCCCCTTCTGAAGCGCAGGCTGTCCAATTGCTGGTGCTTAGATCAGAAAATTCAAAACCGTAGGTCTTGCTCGTTGTAAGCAAAAGACCGAAACAAAGCAGACGAATGATTTGCAGCATGCTCACCAGGGAATTGATTTGCCGCGATAGTCAACAAACTGTGCGCCTGTTTTTACCTGAAGCTTATCGAGGGCGAGCAAAGCGCTTTGTACCGATTCATCAGCAGTAACATACGTGGTCGACGCGTGTAGAAAGTCTTTAGAAAGCCTCGAATAAACCGTACCAGGTTGTAAAGCAATAACCTGTGCGGCGGGGTTCGTACGCTGCCATTCCAAGGCAGCTGATTGGAGCATCATATTAAGCGCAGCCTTCGATGAACGATAGCTATACCATCCGCCCTTGTGATTGTCGCTGATGCTGCCTACCCGGGCCGAGAGCTTGATGTAGAGCACGCGGCCGCTCCTCTTGATGCAAGGCATAAGGGCACTAAGTAGCAGCATGGGTCCGATTGCGTTCACGTCCATGGCAAGCCTTAGTTGTGCAGCCTTCAGGGTGCGAAGTGATTTTTCAGGGCCTAATCCTAACAGGCTAAGCGCTCCGGTTGCATCGACGATAAGGCTCAAAGCAGCAGGCATTTCGAGGCCCTTGAGCAGGTCTGAGAAGTCTTCAGGTCGACTCAGGTCGAAGCCAGGGTTGGTTGTGCGCGAGAGCTCACTCACACTTTGGCATCGGCGATCCATGCGTAGATGTTTCACAAACGCACCTCCCAAGGCACCGGAGGACCCTACAACAAGCGCATGGAAATCATCCGGGATCAACATCATATGCCCCTAGGTTTAGGCCCGCTTCCGACAAGCATTTGTCAAAGTACTTATCATAGGCGACATCATGCAAGTCTATTTTGATGGGTCGTGTCCACTTTGCGTTCGCGAAGTCGCTGTATATCGGCGGGCCTCGCCGCCAGATATTGTTTGGCATGATTTGTCGATGCCTGCGCTCGAAATCCCTAGAGTCTCGAAGGGATATCAGCCTGATCGAATGCAGTTATTGC
>VGHV01000009.1 GCA_016868095.1 Betaproteobacteria bacterium | reverse complement strand
CAAGGCCTCTTGAGCTTCCTGCCAGTGCGATGGAGCATTCATTACTGTCTGCGCCAGCAGGTACCCTGAGGGCTGTCTTCCAACACAATGCCCGCTTGCGCAAGTTCATCCCGAATCCTATCGGCCAATGGGAAGTCTCGTGCTTTCTTCGCAGCGCTCCGTTCGAGCAGCTTCGCTTCAATGGCCTCGTCGCCGAGGCTATGGTCACGACGAAGCTTACCGAGCAATCCACGCCCGCGGACCTCTTCGGGGTCTTGGTCTAAAAGTCCAAGCGTCGCGGCAAACCCTCGCAAATACGCTTCAAGTTTTAGAGCCTGAACCTGGTCAGACTTCTCCCGTGCACGATAAATCTCACCAGCAAGTTCAAAGAGCACCGCAATTACAACCGGGGTATTGAAGTCGTCATTCATCGCCTCAGCAAATCGCGACGCCCAATCCGTCGATAGCGGGTCGACATTGTCCTTATCGCACTCGGCCTGCGCCAGCCGTCTGAAGTCATCGGATGTGGAAAGCGCTCCATACAATCTCAACAAAGCGATTCTTGCATCGTCAAGATGTACATCTGAATAATTTAATGGACTTCGGTAGTGAGCGCGCAAGATATATAACCTGAGCACTTCCGCGTCAAATTGATCAAGCACTTCGCGTATCGTGAAGAAGTTCCCGAGAGACTTCGACATCTTTTCGTTATCAACACGCACAAATCCGTTATGCATCCAATAACGCACAAAGGGTTGCTTTGCGTCGAGCATTGCGGCTTCGCTTTGAGCAATCTCATTTTCATGGTGCGGAAATTGCAAATCAGCACCACCGCCATGAATATCGATAGGCGTTCCCAGAATCGACTCGCTCATGGCTGAGCACTCGATGTGCCAGCCTGGTCGCCCGTCTCCGAAGTCAGACGGCCAAATCGCCTCTTCAGGCTCATCAGCTTTGGCCGACTTCCAAAGGACAAAATCGAGAGGATCGTGCTTTCCTTCGCCGGGCGCGACACGTTCGCCCGCCCTTAAATCATCGAGCGAACGCCCCGACAGACGTCCATAGGGAGCAAATCGACGCACTGAAAAATGAACATCACCTGCAAGCGCATGCTGGGCTTCGACCTGGTAGGCAAAACCCTGATCGATAAGCCTGCGGATGATCCCGAGCATTTGCGGCACATAATGAGTCGCTCTGGGCTCATGATCGGGTCGTTGTACACGCAAAGCATCTAAATCTTGATACATCGCTTCGATAAAGCGAGCAGTTAGGTCATTGATTCCGATACCCTGCTCGACCGCCCTGCGAATAATCTTGTCATCGATATCGGTAATATTACGAACGTAGGTCACCTGGTAGCCGACATGCCGCAACCAACGCTGGACCACATCGAAAACAACCATCATGCGTGCATGCCCGATATGGCAGTAGTCATAGACGGTTATGCCACAAACATACATACCGACCTTGCCAGGCTGGTGTGGGGTGAAAGGCTCTTTACTTCGACTAAGCGTGTTGTAGATGCGGAGCATGACTCGGGCTAAAATCCGGCAATGACACGCAGTATAAAGGCTTTCGCCACCATCCTGTTCCTAGCTTACGCGAGCCACCAATCGGCTCAGTCGCAGGCGCTCGATGCCATTCCGCGGCCCCTCGTGAGCCAACCCAAGTTAGCGATGCAAGCCGTGGATGTGGCGCGAGGCCATTGGAAAGCGGGTCGGATTGCCCAAGCCTTAAAAGCCATTGAGGCCGCCTTGCTTGAAGAACCGCAAGATCTGAGCCTGCGTTTTATGCGCGGAAGCTTACTTTACGAAAGCAGTCGCTTCGAAGAGTCGATCAAGCAATTCACCGAACTGGCAGAGCAGTTTCCTGAATTAGCAGAAATCCACAATAATCTGGCAGGTTTGTATGCGCGTGAGGGTAAGCTCGAGTTAGCCAGACTCAGTTTGGAGCGAGCCCTGCAAGCTCAACCGGCTTATGCGCTTGCCTGGGAAAACCTTGCAAGCGTGCTGGCAAGGCAGTCGGTGCAAGCGCTTCAACGAGCTGGCGATCATTCGAGAGATGCAGAGCGCAGACGCATTGATTCAAAAATCAAAATCGCCCGCGAATTGACCGAACGTCTCCTTAAACCCTGAGCAGTTTCAAGCCTAGAACATCAATTTCTCTAACGCTATTTTTTGCGGAGCATTCCATGTCATTGTTCATCCCGAAGTTTGTTAAGCGTCTTCCTTATTTGTCCCTGCTTTGTCTGTCACTCGGCTATGGTCTCATCGAAGACTCTGAAGCCGCAGCTGCACCCAAGGCTGAGTTCAAAACAAATCTTGGAAGCTTCGTTATTGAGCTTTATCCAGACAAAGCACCTAAGACTGTTGCCAATTTCATCCAATATGTTGATGACGGCTTTTATGCAGGCACCACGTTTCACCGTGTGATTTCGAACTTTATGATCCAAGGTGGTGGCCATCTAGCGAACCTCGAGCGCAAGCCCACGCGCGGACCTATCGAAATCGAATCGCGCAACGGTCTAAAGAATGATGCCGGGTGGGTTGCGATGGCTCGAACCTCTGCGCCAAATTCAGCAAGCTCCCAGTTCTTTATCAATGTCGTGAACAACGATGGCCTCAACTACCCCAACCCAGATGGGCATGGCTACACCGTATTTGGCAAAATTGTCTCAGGCATGGAAGTGGTTGAGAAGATTAGAAAGACACCAACCGGCAGCGCTGGTGGCATGCGCGATGTGCCAACTACGGCGGTTGTCATTGAGTCGGCAAAAATGATCAAACCCTGAGGAGTACTTCAAGTCGCTTAGCGCCCACAGGCGATGACCGAAGCAGTTAAAGAATTAGAACGCTTGCATTTGACCGATATGCAAGAAGTTCTAATCTTTGTATCTGACATCCATCTCTCGCCGGATGCAAGCACAAGCGACGACGCAAGTGGCTTTCTCAAGACGCTTGAACAATCGATGCCAGTCGATTGCTCGCGGCTTTTTATCCTTGGCGATCTTTTTGAAACCTGGGTTGGCGATGATGTGTTGACCCGATCCAGAGATGCCTTGCGACATGCCCTGACACGTATGCGGTCACGCGGGGACAAGGACTTAAAGTGCTACCTTATGCATGGGAATCGAGATTTCCTGATCGGGGAAAGGCTTTGTAGGGAACTCGATGCTCAGTGGATCAGCGACAGTTTTATTCTCGAATGTTTCGGGCAGCGTGCTGGGCTATGTCATGGTGATGCATTGTGTATCGATGATTTGGATTACCAACACTTTCGCCGACTAGTTCGAGCGGCCGATTGGCAAAAGGCCTTTCTCAGCAAGCCGCTTGCCGAACGCGAAGCCATTGCGCAAGGACTTCGCCATCAAAGCGAACGATCAAAGCAGGAAAAGTCAATGGCGATCATGGATGTGAACACTCAGGCAGTTCATGAATTTGTAGCAGATCAAGGCATTGAGACGCTCATCCACGGCCACACACACAGGCCAGGAAGACACCACTCGTCGTTTACACGCTGGGTTTTGCCAGACTGGGATCTTGCTCAAAAAAGAGGTGGCTGGCTTCGTTGGGACCGGACAGGTCTGACAAGTCAAGGACCCTTCGGGGCCTGGACCTAGGCAGTTTCATCATCAAGGTCAGGGCTTAGGCATATTCATATCCGCCGCCTTGGCCCGCGCACCATTACGTGCTGGGACTGGGGCCAAGCGCTTGACGTGTGTAGAACCAGAACGCTTAATCGACAAGTCGATTTAAGCGCGATGCGTCGAGTTTTGCATTTTCTGTCTTATCAATACGAGATACGTCGTTTGTTTTACGGTGCCCTTCAGACTGTTGATCTTCAGGAGCGGCGCTTGCTTGAGCCCATGCTTCCTGGAGTGCGTCGATACGACGATCTTGCGCAGCGGCATGATCGATCAACTGATGAATCACAACCGATAAGGGATCGTCCCCTCGTGACAGCGCATAGGCTGAAAAAACAGAGCGTTCTTGCTCACTAGCTGTCTTTAACGGTGCCTCATCAACAAGGATTCGGGCTGGAATACCGACTGCCGTGGCGCCAGGCGGCACGGCTTTGACGACTACCGAGTTGGATCCAATGCGCGCACCAGCCCCAACGACAAAAGGACCCAGGATTTTCGCACCTGCTCCCACGACGACGCCTGCTTCAAGGGTTGGATGGCGTTTTTCCTGAATTAAAGCAACCCCGCCTAAGGTTACACCATGATAAATTGTACAATCATCACCGACTTCTGCTGTCTCGCCAATGACAACGCCCATACCATGATCAATAAAAACACGACGGCCTAGCTTTGCGCCCGGATGAATCTCAATACCTGTGAAGATCCGCCCCAGATGTGAGATAAATCTTGCAGCAGTTGTTAATCGCCAAAGCCATAATCGTGAAGCAAGACCGTGAAAGAGCAAGGCATGAATACCGGGGTAACAGAGCAAAACCTCAAGCTTGGATCGCGCCGCTGGATCTTTTTCAAGAACAGTTTGAATCGATTCCCGAGTACGCTCAAACATTGCCAAGTTTTAACCCTTTAATGAATAGATCAATAAGACCCGCTAAAGCACGAGCACGCGCACGAGTATGACTTAGACCTCAGCTTGCGCGCCTTCTATGGTTAATCATGGCACTACATAGGCCACGCAACAAATCGACCTCTTCGGCTCTAAGCTCGCTGCGCATCAATAAACGCCTAAGCCTTGGTATTAACATTTTTGGGTGTTGAGGATCTAAAAAGCCAACGGATTTGGCTGCCACTTCGAGATGTTCGATTAAGCCTTCAAACGCTTGCGCCGTGGCAGGCTCACCGTGCGGCGGGGCTGCAAATCGCATGCTGCGATGGTCTCCAGCAGGAAAATCCGTCGGCGCTTGTGAGCCCCCAAGTAATTGCTTTCTCAGCTCCCATGCAGCAATCATAACGGCCTGCGAAAGATTGAGCGAGTGGTAGGCAGGCTGCCCCGGGATGCTCGCCAGCAAGTGCCCGCGCCCAGCTTCGTCGCGCGAAAGGCCGTGACGCTCGCATCCAAAAACAAAGGCGACTTTAGCTTCGGGCTCACGCTTTAATCGCTCACTGGCCCAAGCGCAAGCACTTGTGATGTCGACGAGATCTGGACCAAAGTCGCGGACATCAGCACTGACAGCGATGACCCAGTGACAATCCGAAATCGCTGCCTCCAGACTTTGGAACTCGGTACTCAAGTCAAGCAAAGCTAAAGCACCACTGGCGCGTGCCTGTGCATCAGGGTGCTGCCGCCAATGGGGATCGCGTGGCGCGGCACACCGAAGCGTCGGGAAATCCAGCACGGCAAGCGAGCGAGCGCTAGCACCGATGTTGCCGGGGTGAGAAGTCTGGTTCAAGACGAAGATCGACCGCTCGGCGAGTGAACGATTAAGTGCTTGATGAAGTTGAGGTTGGGCCAATAGCTTAAAATGAAGTGCTTTGTTGCAACTGGATCTCCGACATGCACCCGATGCTCAATATTGCCGTGCGCGCAGCGCGCTCAGCTGCTCGCATAATTAACCGAGGATCGGTAGACATCGATTCAATTCGAGTGGCTCGGAAGCAGCTCAACGATTTTGTGACCGAGATCGATCGCGCCTCCGAACAAGCCCTTATCGAAGCCTTGTTTGAGGCCTTTCCGGACCATTGCATCTTAGCAGAGGAGTCGGGTTTTATTGCTGGTCCAAAATCGCGTGCAGGCCACGCAAGCGACAGCCTGATCAACCTCAAGTCACCTTGGCTGCGCGAACTTGATCACCTGTGGATTCTTGATCCCCTAGACGGAACCACCAACTTTATTCACGGCGTGCCCCAGTATGCCGTGTCAATCGGTTTACTTGAGCGAGGCGTACTCACCCAAGCGGTTGTCTACAACCCCGCTAATGATGAGATGTTCACAGCGAGCCGCGGCGCAGGCGCATTTTTCAATAATCGACGCATCCGTGTCGCAAAACGCGTCGCAATCAAGGAATCCTTGATTGGTACTGGATTCCCCTCACGAAGCATGGCCCAACTCGATGAGTTTCTTGCCTATTTCCGACAGCTTACCCTTGACGGGGCGGGTCTTCGTCGACCCGGCGCCGCAGCGCTTGACCTAGCCTATGTCGCGGCGGGACGTTTTGACGCCTTCTTTGAGATGGGCTTATCGCCTTGGGATGTTGCCGCAGGTGCATTGCTTATTACCGAGGCGGGCGGCCTCATTGGTGACTTCGAAGGTGAAGCTGAACACCTCTTTGGCGGTCGTGTGCTGGCAGCAAACCCTGCACTATTTGCCTTGATGATTCAACGATTTAGCGGTATTTATAACAAGCATCAGACCCAATAAGCGTCGTTACACCCATATGCTTGCAGCTGGCTCCTTAGAAGGCAAACGCGTTTTAGTCACTGGTGGCGGCAGCGGACTTGGTGCTGCCATGGCAAGACGATTTATAGAACTTGGCGCAAATCTTGTGATTTGCGGTCGACGTTTGGAAGTCTTGCAAGCGGCAGCATCTCGATGGCAGCAAGACTTAGGCGCACAGGTTGATATTCATCGTTGCGATATTCGCGATGCGGTTCAAGTTGAATCCATGATGGACAGCATTTGGCAGGACCGCCCGCTCGATGTATTGGTCAACAACGCGGCAGCGACTTTTATTGCAAGGTCCGAACACTTATCGCATCGAGCGGCCGATGCAGTACTCGCGCCAACCCTTCATGGCAGTATGTATTGCAGTCTGGCAGCGGGTCGGCGCTGGATTGAGGGCAAGCAACAGGGTTTGATTCTAAGTATCCTGTCGACCTCGACGATCACTGGCCGCGCCTTCACTGTCCCTTCGGCCATGTCGAAGTCAGCCGTTCTTGCGATGACCAAGAGCTTGGCCGTTGAATGGGGTCGTTATGGCGTGCGATTGCTCGCGATCGCCCCGGGCTCGTTTCCAACGCCCGGTGCATCGGCCCAATTAATGGCAGGCAAGCGTAGTCAACTTCGCGCTGAGTCGCGCATACCGCTTGGGCGCGTCGGTGAGCATGCGGAGTTAGCGGAACTAGCGAGTTTTCTGCTGTCAGATGCTGCAAAATTTATGACAGGCGAAATGGTCACAATCGATGGTGGTGCCCATTTACAGAGCTCGGGTGCCGAAGAACTTCTAACTTGGACGAAGCAAGACTGGGATGAACTTCGCAAGGCTTAGCTTAGCCCAAGAGCATCGCTAGTCTTTGTTGAGCCTTGGTGTATCGCTAGGCTTTATTTGGCGACTGAACAGCCACACGGCGGGCCATCATGCTTTGTACCTCTTGCTCGGAGAAGCCTAGCTCAAGTAAGAGTTCAAGGCTATGCTCGCCGAGTCGGGGCGCGGGTCGCTGTACACTGGCTGGCGACTGTGAAAATTTCAAGGTTGGCCGTACTTGCACGATGTCCCCTTCACTGGGATGCGAGACCTTTTGAAAAAGATTCACCGCTTTCAAATGAGGATGCTCTGGCAACTGCTCTAATGCGTAAATCGGTGTAGCTGGTATATCAAGCCGCTGACAAAAGCCTATCCAGTAATCGGTCGTATTAGTGCTAATGATTTCGCGCAACAAAGCGTATAAAGCCTGTAAGTGACGGTTCCTTGAATGACGATCCCGCACTTGAAGCCTTTCAATAGCCTCTTGGTGCCCGGTTTCAGTCAGTAATGCAACCCAGTGGCCTTCGGTGTAGGGCAACAAGCTGATATGCCCATCGATAGTCTTGACCGGCCGCCGCCCGCCAGACAATACACGCGCATAACCCGCTGACCCTTGCATACCGGGAAAGGTCATGGCCCCCAAGTGCTCGGCAAGCAAAAATGAGGTCATCGTTTCATACATCGGCACTTCAACCTGCTGCCCCTTTCCTGTACGCAGCTGATGAACCAGGGCGGCAAGCACTGCGTTGGCAAGATAAACACCGATGGTTTTATCTGCTATCAAAGATGGAACGTATTCAGCGCTATCGAGATGATCACGATTAAGAGCAACCAACCCACAGGCCGACTGGATAATGTCATCAAAAGCAGGATGATCACGGTAGGGGCCATCCTGACCAAAGCCTGTGGCAAGGCAATAGATAAGCTGCGGGTTGATAGCACTCGCCTGCTCGTAGCCAAATCCAAGCCGTTCGATCGCTTTAACCCGCATGTTGTGAACAAGCACTTGACTTTGAGCGATCAGACGACGCATGACTTCCCTGCCTTCGTCACTTTTCATATCGATCGAAAGCGAGCGCTTGTTGCGATTAATCGCAATGAAAATCGAACTCATGCCTTTGTTGCGCGATACACCATTAGCACGCATCAAATCACCCTCAGGCGCTTCGACCTTAATGACATCCGCCCCCAGATCCCCCAACACATGGGTTGCGACAGGCCCGAGGACGACCGAGGTTAAATCGATCACACGAATGCCATGCAATGGTCCGAAATCGCTCATCTTTTGCTTATCCTCCTTAAGGCTTCAGGCTAGACTCGGATCACTATAACCACAGCCATTTGGAGAGGAGACAGTGTGATGAGAAAACCGACTCAAGATCGTTCCACATTCAAGCTTTGGGGTAGCATCGCCTTGGCAACCGTTATGAAGGCTGGCGTACTTTTCTATGCCAGCACCGCCGGCGCGCAAGCCGATTTTCCAAACAAGCCCATTCGTATGCTTGTGCCATTCACCGCCGGTAGCGGGGCCGACGGCTCGGCCCGCATCCTGGCTGAACAAATGCAACGCAGCCTCGGCCAGTCGGTCCTGGTTGAGAACCGGCCAGGTGCAAGTGGCGCCGTTGCAGCCATGGCAGTCAAGCAAGCACCTGCCGATGGACATACGATCATGGTTGCGTCTAACTCGCCGATGGCGGTTAATCCGATTGTTATGAAAAATCCTGGCTACGACGCCGTTAAGGACTTCAAGGCGGTTCATGGCATCTCGCGCTCGATGAATGTATGGTATGCGGCCAATGACTCAGCCTTTAAAAATATTGCCGATCTGGTCGCCGCCGGAAAAGCAAAGTCACTCAATATTGGCTCTTACTCGGCAGGCTACCACTTAGGCATTGCTTGGTTATCGAATTTATCGCAAGCAAAACTTACTTACGTGCCCTACAAAGGCCAAAGTCAGGTCATCAACGACGTGATCGGGCGGCAACTTGACGCTGGCATGGGCGATTTAGGGGGTGCCTTGCCGCTTATCAAGGCAGGCAAAATTAAAGCTCTTGCAGTATCGGGCGAGACGAGACATCCCTCGCTACCCGAGGTGATGACGATTCGAGAGCTCTACCCCGAGTATGCCAACTACGCATGGACGTCGTTTTACGTCCGTAGCGACACGCCGGCGGCTGCCCATGCAAAGTTAGTCGAAGCGATGAAAAAAGGCCTGGTTTCCAAAGAAGCAGCCAATTACTTCACGGCCAATGGATCTGAACCAATGATTGATTTCGGACCTGAGCGCATGAGCAAGTACCAGCTTGACGAAATCGAACGCTTCCGCAAAATTGCCGATGCCGCTGGGATTAAGGCTGAATAATGATGAATCTGGAACAGTTATCAATACCTGAGGACTTATCCCTAAGCGCTCAAGGTCATGTGGCACTCATTACCCTCAACAGGCCGCCTCATAACTTCTTTGACCTTGCCTGGATTCGAGATCTTGCGTCGATATTTGAAGGGCTTGATCGTGAATCGGACTGTCGGGCGATTGTCTTGGCTGCAGCAGGCAGCTCCTTTTGTGCCGGCGCTGATTTCTCTAAGCCGCGCACGCAAACGCCTGCTGGCGCCCCGACAAGCAACCCCCTTTATGACGAAGCGGTGCGCTTATTTCGCTGCAAAAAGCCGGTGATTGCAGCAGTTCAAGGACCTGCTGTTGGCGGGGGCCTTGGTCTTGCGATGATGGCGGATTTTAGGATTGCCTGCCCGGAAGCGCGGTTCAGCGCCAATTTCAATCGACTCGGCTTTCACCCGGGCTTTGGTCTTAGCGTGACCTTACCTAGAGTTATCGGAATCCAAAAGGCCTCTCAAATGTTTTATAGCGGTCGCCGTGTACAAGGCGAGGAGGCATTTACCATGGGCCTGGTGGACAGCTTAGTTGCCAAAGAAAAACTCGTAGACGCAGCCCTTGAGATGGCTTACGAGATCGCAGCGTCTGCGCCCATCGCTGTCCAATCGACACGTGCGACGCTGAGAGCAGGCCTTGCGGACGCAGTGCGCGAAGCAACCAACCATGAAGGTATGGAGCAATCGCGACACTATTTAACTGAAGACTTTAAGGAAGGCGTTAAGGCAATGGCTGAGCGTCGCAGTCCCGTCTTTCAAGGGCGCTAAGTCATGATGAAGCTTGTATCGGGCGCCTATCGACCACCCAAAGCAGAGGGCATTTTTTTCGGACAAGCCTTCGACCGGGTGATTGATCAAGTGCTTGCAGAGCATCCGGGCCAGCGCTCTTTTGTACTCGTTAGCAAATCAATTCGCACACAGACCAACGACCTTCGGCGGCTCGAGGAAAAGCTTGGCTCGCGGCTTGTGGGCGTTTTTGATGGCGTCACCGCACACACACCGAGAGAGGCTGTTTTCGCAGCCGCACAAGCTGCGAAAAGTGCTCAGGCAGAGGTTCTCATAACGCTTGGTGGAGGCTCGCAAACCGATGCAGGCAAGATCGTTCAGTTATGCCTATCTAACGACATCGACAGCATCAAAGCAATGGATCGCCTGATCGCGGTCTCTGGAAAGCCAGCGGCTGGCCTTAGAGCACCTAAAGCACGAATGATTGCCCTGCCCACCACCCTCTCGGCAGGAGAATTTACCGCGTACGCAGGCATGACAAATAGCGAAACTGGCATTAAAGAGAGCGTTCAGCATCCTTATGCAGTACCTTCACATGTGATTCTTGATCCCGCGTTGACCTTAGCAACACCGATGCCGCTTTGGCTTTCCTCTGGCGTACGAGCGATAGATCATGCTGTTGAAGGTTATTTATCGATCCATGCGCAGCCCTTTTCACAGGCAGCCGATCTGCAAGCAATGCGTTTATTGCCCCGGGCACTTTTGCGCTCGTATCGCGACCCCTCGGATCTGCAAGCACGTTTTGATTGTCAGATCGGCATGTGGCTATCGATGGTTGGCTCTCAGTCGGGTGTGAGCAAAGGCGCAAGCCATGCGATCGGGCATCTACTTGGGTCTTGGGCTAAGATTCCGCACGGCATCACATCATGCATTACGCTCGCAAACGTTCTACGATTTAACTCAGTCATCAATGGAGCGGCCCAAGTGGAAGTAGCCAAGGCCTTGGGCGCAGATGATGGCGACGCAGCAGGCTACATCGAAAAACTCGTCTTAGACCTGGACTTGCCAAGTCGCCTCGGGCACTATGGCATTCGTGCTGATCAACTCCCCGAACTCGCAAGGCTATGCATGCATGACCGATGGATTCCTACGAATCCTCGCAACATACCCACGGCTGAGAGCTTGCTACCTTTATTAGAACGCATGCTTTAGCCGATCAGAAGCCAACCATTAGTGGCGAACCAGGTGATCCCATAAGGCCTCTGCGCCAAGTTCAAGCGTCCAAGCACCAACGCGGGACTGCCAATAGGCCTCGTTCCCAAATTCATCACGCCATGCGTAAAGCCTGCGTGTGAAGCGATGCAAACTGTGCTCGCGAGTAAAGCCCATCGCACCGTGAACCTGGTGGGCAAGATCAGCACAAAGACCTGCAGCCTCACTCGCCCGAGCCTTGGCGATCGCCACAGACCATGGGGTGTGTTCGCCCCAGCCATGAAGAGCGATTGCATCAAGCGCAGCCTGATAGGCTGCTTGCGAAGCCGCAGCATGCGAAGCAAGCACGGCCAGCATATGCTGCACCGCCTGAAACTTACCGATCGCTCGTCCAAACTGCTTGCGCTCATTAGCGTATTGAATCGATAACTGTAGCGTTCGTTGCATTGCGCCGTTCATTTGGGCAGTCCTTACCAAGGCACCCATTTGTTCAAAGCGATGATGAAGCCCTACGGCGTGGCTTCTCGTGCTTATATGCTCAGCGTGGATACGAATATCTTCCCGTGGCTCACCCGCGAGATTACGCTTTGCAGCCAGGACATGCCATGCTTGCCGAGCACGGTCACACCATGAAACAGTTCCTTGTTCATCCACAAGGACCAAAGCCTGAGCCTGACTGGCCCAGGCAACTCTAAAAGCCAATTGTTCTTCTTTTTGTAGTGACGCACAGAGGACCAAGCGATGTTGCTCCTTGCTGTATGCCTCAATGAGCGTATCGGCCAGGGGTCCTTTCCACTGCGGATTGCTCGCTGCCACCAAGGCAATGGCCAGTGCGTTTTCGGCGATGGGTATAGGCATGGCATGGTAGGCGCAACGCGAAAGCATGTCGCAGACCTCATGCAAGCCAAGCGCTAAACCCCCTGCAGACTCTGGCAACATCGCTGTTGTAAGTCCAACATCGCCCAAAGCTTCCCAGAGCGACTGCTGAAAAACGCCTTCTTCAGCGGCATGAATAGCTGCCGGCTTTAAGTAATCAGCGGCGATACGGTCGATGGTGTCAAGCATGAGGAGCCTCCTTAACGCAAGCCAAGGCCACGAGCAATCATCCCGCGCAATATTTCTCGTGTTCCGCCACGCAAGGTGAATGATGGCGAGCGCAAAATCGTCATACCTAAATTCTCATCATAGGCTGCACTTGGCCCCATCGATGGCTCGGTACCAAATAGCCGCCTGAACACCTCGGGCACTTCGCGTTCGAAGGCTGTGCCCAAGTCTTTGACCAAGGCTGCTTCGATAGCGGGATTATCCCCGCGCTCAAGCTTTCCCGCTATTGAGCTTGACATGCGTCTCAGGCTCGCGAGGTGGACAATCAATCGGCCCAATTCCTGAAGACTATGGCGATCGGCATGATCTATTTTCGATAACTGACGAATCGAGTCGAGCAGGAGCTGAAAAGTACTCATAAAGCGATCGGGACCGGATCGCTCAAAGGCAAGCTCGCCGGTGACTAAACGCCAGCCCTGACCTACCTCGCCAAGAAGCATAGCGTCTGGGACGAAATAGTCTTGAAGAATCACTTCATTAAAATCATGACCTCCGTATAAATTATAGATCGGTCTTGTGCTAAAGCCTGGCTTTGAAGTATCGATAATGAACTGAGTAAGTCCCGCATGTCGATCATGCTCAAGTGCTTCGGTTCTTGCCAGCAAGATGAGGTAGTGAGCCATATGGGCTGCACTTGTCCAAACCTTTGATCCGGTGATTTCCCAGCCCCCATCAACACGTTGCGCTCGGCTTCGTACCGCGGCCAAGTCCGAACCCGAATCGGGCTCACTCATACCGATGCTGAAATAACACTCGCCCTTTACAATCTTCGGAATGATCAAGGATTTGGCTTGCTCAGTACCGTGTCGCAGAATTTGCATACCGCTTTGGCGATCGGCAACCCAATGACAGCCCACGGGCGCACCGGCGGCCAGTAGTTCTTCAATCACCACAAAGCGTTCAAGCGCCGACCTTTCATGTCCCCCATATCGTTTGGGCCAACACATGCCGATGTAGCCCTTCTCGCCGCAGGCCTTTGAAAAGGCTGGGTGCCTGGTACCCCAGGCATTTAGACGTGGGTCGAAAGCACCAGCCTGAACATGGTCTGCAACAAATCGGCGCACTTCTTCGCGCAAGGCAGCAGCCTGAGCCGGCAATTGCACGGGCTCAAATGAAAACGAGGTTCCAGACATCGGCAGGGCCTTATAAGCGGCAAGATAGGTCATCAAGTGTCCTGGCTCGACGATCAATTGTCCAGCGATGGCGTTTCAAAGTCCGCACCAGTTCAGACAGCAGCAGTGCATGTCCCCAGGATGACTCGATCGCTTGGGCGTTAAACTCTCAGCTATATCGCATGAGGTCATCCTAATGAAGTCGCGCTTGCTGCAAGTCGAGTGGTACTTCGAAACTCGATAACGAACCAATCGTATGAAGACGACTAAGGAAGAACAAGCCACAAGCTTTGCTGGCCATACGCCAATGATGCAGCAGTATTTGCGCATCAAGTCTAATTATGCGAACGCTCTTCTTTTTTATCGCATGGGCGACTTCTACGAGCTTTTTGGCGACGATGCCGAGCGCGGAGCCAAGCTTTTAGGCATTACCCTAACCACTCGGGGTCAGTCAAACCAAAAGCCGATACGTATGGCAGGCGTCCCAGTGCATGCCCTTGAGCCCTATTTAGCGCGACTAGTCAAAGCCGGAGAATCAGTTGCCATTTGCGAGCAAATCGGCGACCCAGCTACCAGCAAAGGTCCCGTCGAACGTCAAGTCCTTCGTGTCGTCACACCGGGAACACTCACCGATGCAAGCCTTCTGCCCGATCGCGAGGAGCGGTGTCTGGCTGCGATTACCCGAGCCGATCGCCGACAACAAGCGGCGCTTGCGTGGATGTCACTGGCATCGGGTGAATGTCTCGTCGCAGAAGTCGACTGGAACGGATTGAGCGACTTTTTGCAAACCATGCAATGTGTTGAGGTCTTGGTCCCCGAGGCTGTGGTAGGCGGACTGCCTGCTTCACTGGGCGATACGATGGTCGTGAAGCCCTTAGCCGATTGGCAGTTTGAGCCTGAACGCGCCTTGAGAAAGCTTAGCGAACGGCTGGGCGTGGCTTCAATGAAGGGCTTTGAGATCGGCGATGAGCCTGCGCTGCAAAGCGCTGCATGTGCACTAATCGAATATGCTGCAAAAAATAGCGGATTGAGCGAAGACGCAGCGATGCCACATGTGCAGTCGATTCGTCGGTGGCGCAGCGACGCCTATCTCACGCTCGATCAGGTCGCGTGTCGAAATCTTGAGCTGGTCGAAGGTCTACACGGCGGCACAAGCCACACCCTTTTGGCACGACTTGATCAATGCCGAACCGCTGCGGGGTCTCGCCTCTTGCGTCACCGTTTACTGCATCCGGTACGCGATTGGCAGGAGATCTTAAAGCGACAGCAGCAAATTCTTGCGCTCTTGCCTTGTTTAGACGACTCGATGCTGGGCCAACTCGACGCCATGGTCGATTTTGAGCGTCTTGCTACAAGAATTGCACTCGGATCGGTCAGGCCTCGTGAGCTTGCGGCGCTACGGGCTGCGATCAAGATTTTGCCGGCGCTAATGAGTAGGCTTCCCCAGGCTCTTCAAGCCGAACTTGCCGCACTCGATCTCGAGCCAAGACTTTTGACGTGCCTTGAGCAACAACTGCTCGATGAACCTGCGAGCCAGCTGCGCGATGGTGGAGTGATCCGTGACGGCTTTGACGAAGAACTCGATGAATTAAGAAGTCTTGATCGTGGATGTGATGACTTCCTGGCAAGCTTTGAAGTCCGCGAGCGTGAACGCAGCGGTATCGCCAATTTAAAGGTTGCCTATAACAGTGTCCACGGTTTTTATATCGAAGTGAGCCAGGGGCAACTGACGCGTGTACCCGATGATTATCGTCGTCGCCAGACGCTAAAAAATGCAGAGCGATTCATTACCCCCGAGCTCAAAGCCTTTGAAGACAAAGCGCTTTCTGCAAAAGAGCGCGCGCTAGTTCGCGAACGCAAACTTTACGAAGCTCTGGTGAGCGGGTTGTTGAGCCATGTGCCTGCACTTCAGGCAGCCGGCCAGGCCATTGCTCGCATTGACCTTGCTCAGTCGATCGCATCGATTTCAGTTGCCTCACAGTGGTGTCAGCCTTCATTGAGCGATGGACAGCTACTTCGCATTGAGCAAGGTCGCCATCCTGTGCTCGAAACCCTGGTCGAGGGCTTTATCGCCAACGACTGCGATATGCATGAACAACAGCGCATGGCGATCATTACGGGCCCCAACATGGGTGGAAAGTCGACATACATGCGGCAAATCGCCTTGATCGTCCTCATGGCGCATTGTGGATTTTTTGTGCCTGCTCGCTCATGCACCTTAGGTGTCTTTGATCGTATCTTCACCAGAATGGGTGCATCTGACGATCTCGCTGGTGGCCGCTCAACCTTTATGGTTGAGATGACAGAAGCTGCAGCCATCTTGCATCATGCAAGCGAGAAGTCTCTGGTGCTCATGGACGAAATAGGACGAGGCACTTCCACCTACGACGGACTGGCGCTCGCCCAGGCGATTGCCGAACAACTTGCACAAGGCAACCGCAGCCTATGCCTTTTTGCAACCCATTACTTCGAGCTAACAGCACTGTCCCAACACTTGGCGGCTGTTATCAATTTGCACCTCAGTGCTGCCGAAGGGCGAACCGGGATACGATTTTTGCATCAAGTCCGAGAAGGCCCGGCAAGCCGAAGCTACGGCATTCAAGTCGCGCGCTTGGCAGGACTGCCCTCAGCAGTGACTCGTAAAGCTGCCCAATTACTCGACAGCCTTGAGCAAAGCTCGCGCGACCGTTTGACGCAACCCGATCTTTTTAGTGCCCCTCAAATCGTTGAAACCTCACCGCCCGAGGCACCGCTCCGCGATGTGTTAGCGGGCATTAATCCCGATGAGATTACTCCAAAACAAGCGCAAGCTTGGCTTTATGAGTTAAAGCGCATGTGCGAGGACTAGGAAAACGCACATCGGTGGACTAAGAAGCGCAAAAGCGAAGACGAGGTTTAGGACTGATCGGAATCACATGCTTCGATTTCGTCGGTGGTCGCCGGCCAAATATCGAGAACCTCAATGTCAAAGCGCAATCCCATTCCGGCAAGCGGATGATTGCCATCGAGCACGGCAACCTCGTCGGTAAAATCTGTAACTGTGTAGAGGATGCCATCATTTGTCTGACCCGGGATCCCCTCAAAGCTCATACCGGCTTCGATCGCTGAAGGCAATAATTCACGGGCCACCAAATGAATCAATTGCTCGTCGTAGTCCCCAAAACTGTCGTTTGGCTCGAGATAAAGGGACAGTTTCGCTAATGGACCGAGCCCCTCAATCGCTTGCTCGATCTTTGGAAATAGATCGCTTTGTACCCCATGCAAATAAACCAAACTTCGGGCCTCGGGCTCGATGGGCTCAGCAAGACTGTCATATATTCGATATTTTAAGCTTACCCATTGTCCGTAAGCAACGCTCTTCTCTTCGCTCAATCGACCTCCTTGTCTGAAGACAAATAGACTTGTTATGCTTGGGCTATCTCTGCTTGCACACCTTGACTCAAAAGAGCCGATTGCTTTCTCATGCTAAGCCAATGACATCAACAAAAAAAGTAACCTATCGGCGAACAAAAAATAACGTCGGCGGACTCAATTTCGGCTCGATCAGTGTAGCCGAGTTCCTCGCACAGTTCTGGCAACAAAAGCCCCTACTCTTGCGACGCTTTGTCGATCCTGGATCGGTTGACACCGGGCTCGAAACCTTGCTGTCGTTTGCACAGCAAGACGACATCTCGAGTCGTCTGATCCGGGTTCGAAACCAGGACTGGTCGATGCAAGAGGGGCCTTTCGACGCACTTCCTAGCCTGCGCACAAAACAATGGACGATATTGCTCCAAGGAATGGATCGAAGTCTTGATCAGGCCTATGCATTGCGTCTGGCATTTGGTTTTTTGCCCCATGCAAGAATCGATGACGTCATGATCAGTGTTGCCACTGCAGGTGGCGGCGTTGGCGCGCACCTTGATGAGTACGATGTCTTTCTGGTGCAGGGACATGGCCAACGTCAGTGGCGCTGGGGTTATCAAAGTGATCATCATTTCCAGGCAAATAAACCGCTGAAATTATTAGAGCATTTTGAACCGCAATTTGAGGCTGTTTTAGAACCAGGCGATTGCTTATATTTGCCACCCCGCTGGGCTCATGAAGGCGTTGCACTTAGCCCATGCAGCACCTGGTCGGTTGGCTTTCGTGCACCGTCTCGCCAAGAGTTCTTGCAGTACTTTCTACTCGAGGCCGCCGAATCGGTCGCAGGCGCTAATCCGCGCTATCAGGACATGCGCCAAGCGAAGACAAAACGAGCTGGGCGTATCCCTGTGGCGCTCGCCGAACAACTCAAGCAATGGGCGATGTCATTTCGGAGTGAGCAGCAACTTGTTGAGCAAGCCTTGGGGCGTTTTCTCAGCGAACCTGCTGCCAACGCCTGGTTTGATAGCCCCGCTAAGTCGCTAAGCAGACTGCAGTGGCTCAAAAAGGCTTTGACACATGGGCTTGCACTTCACCCTGCAAGTCGCATGGTTTACGATAACAAGTCTGTTTGGCTCAACGGCGAAATCCTCGCTCGGCCCTGCCCCTTACTCAGGCAGCTTGCCGACCAGCGTTATATCCATGCAAATCAATTGAAAAAATCGTTACCAGAAAAGATGACGAACGCCTTGTCAAATGCCCCTACAAAGCACTTTGATCCTGTCACCAAACGGCAAGATGCAAGGGAATGCAAGAAAACTGTTGAATTTCAGCCACTATTTGACAGCTTATTTGGCTGCTACCAGCAAGGTTCGATACGCTTTTGGAGTGAGAAGCATTCCTAAAGGCTATAATAGGGTCTTGCCTGCGCTCGATTGATAGAGCTTTGCACTATCAGCTTTAGTTCGAGGCAAACTGTCACCAATCCTCGGACAGTTTTCATATCGATTTATTTGCCGTAACGAAAGGAAAACACATGAAGAAGTCGCTTTTAATCGCATCGCTTTTCGCTCTTGCATTAGCTGGCTGCCAAAAGAAGGAAGAGGCCAAGCCTGCTGAAGCTCCTAAGGCTGAGGCACCTGCTGCTGCACCCGCAGCGCCTGCCCCTGAGAACAAGGACGCAGCTGCACCTGCTCCTGAAAACAAAGATGCTGCCGCTCCTGCTGCTGCACCTGCCGAACCCGCCAAGAAGTAATCGCGAGGTTTTGCTCCAGCTTAGTCGCTTGGGTCAACCAGGCGACGAAGGAAAAGCCGGCATTCCGCCGGCTTTTTTTCTACAAACGTTTGGATTCGTATTAGGTTTTTTATGATCGTTTTATGACGGTTTGCCAGTCAAATCCTGAGGACTGGTCCGCGATGACGAGGCGCTGGGCAAAACTGCTGCCAAGGGCTTGATGCATCAACGATCTCACGCGGTCTGGATGATTATTTTGCTGGCTCAGATGCGCGGCTATCACACATGGGATCGCATCGGCCTCAATTGCCCTTAGAAAGGCTGCGCACTGGTCATTGGATAAATGACCCCAATCTCCCCCAACGCGACGCTTCAACGAAGTTGGATACGAAGAGGCCTCCAGCATGTGTACATCGTGGTTGCTCTCAACGACTAAGGCGTCTAAATCCCGATAACGCTGAAGGACATGAGCGCTTACATGACCAAGATCGGTGAGCACACCAAGGCGAGTCGACGGACAATCACCTTCTGGATGATGACTGAAAATGAACTGTACCGGCTCATTTGCATCGTGAGGAACTGCGACAGCTTCAATCTGGAGACCATATAATTCATAACACTCCCCAGGCTGCAAACGATGATGGTTCAAGCTTTTCGTACGATCGGTCCCACCGATCAAGACCGAGCGAATGGTTCCGAGTGTGGTCCAAAGCGCAAGGCCATGACGGGCTGCGATTTGAGGAGCCTTACCCAAATGGTCGCCGTGCTCATGGGTAATCAATATCGCATCGAGCGATTCGATTGATAGACCTCGCTCAGCGAGTCGAAATGCAAGCTCACGCTCAGAAAAGCCGCAGTCCAACAAAAGATGGTGCTTTAAACCCTCGTGCTCCCACTGCAGCAGCGTTGCATTACCGGCGCTGCCGCTTCCCAGACTCGAAAATCGCATGAAGAGGCATCAACGCAATTGTTCTTGTAACAATTTGAGCATACTCTCTGCTACTAGACGCTCCTCATCGCCTTTGAGACGCTGGCCCTTCGCATCAAAAATATCGACCTTTGCGAGTGCGTCTTTGGCGGTGACCTGCATACGATACTGCTTGGGGGTTTGACCTGAAGCTGATTGAAATATTGACTTGAGGCTGGAGAAAATACCACGCTGAGGCGCTTCGCGATCAAGCCCTGGATCGATATAGCGAACATAAAAAAAGCCCTGGCTGCGATCACGATCCTCAACCGTAAATCCACCACGATCAAGCGCAAGTCCGACCTGGCGCCAAGCGCGATCAAAATTCATGGCGAGCTCGAGCGAAGAACCCTCGGGTTCCCGCTTCAAGCGGGCCTGTGCCGTATCAGCACCCGAACCGCTGCGTCCAGCTTGAGTGGCACCCGATCCGATCCGAGCTCCGCCAGCCTCGGTGATCTTTTCATCGGCCTGGCTTGCCGTATCGCCAAACTGAAGCAGCATACGACGCAAAAACTCAATTTCCAGTTCGGGCTCGCTTGGTCTTGGTTGCCACTGGGTTCGAATGCTATCTCTATCGACCAAAACCTCTTGCATGCCTCGATGACTAATGACAATTTCAGTGCTTCCACCGCGCGCATCGAGACGGATACGATATTTATCACGCTCACCCGACGAGTAAAGTCCGTCAAACACCCGACCGATCGTTCGTCTGATGAAATCCTGCGGAATCCGCGCTCGATTCTCAGCCCATTCTGTCTCTAAGATTCCGATATCACTTCGATCGACCGTGAATGAAAACCCATTGTTTTGCCAGAAACGCTTAACCACAGGCCAAGCTTTTTCGATCGGCATGTCAACAACCAGGTAGAGTCGTCCTGCGCCTTCTTTCTCAATCCGCGCACCAGCGACCGTTGGCAAGACGCCCCGGTCTGCACCGTGCCC
>VGHV01000008.1 GCA_016868095.1 Betaproteobacteria bacterium | reverse complement strand
TTCCAGCTATTTCGCAGGTACTTGGTTGTGCAAGTTAGGGAGGCTGGTCGCGTTTGTTTGAAGGTTATGGATTTTGAGACAAGACGGTGGCGCGACATCGATTTTTCAGAGCCTTCCTATCACGCTAGCCTTCTGGAACCAGCACTCAGCCTTGGACCAGGCAGTGAATTGCCCGGCTTGAACCTTCACTTTGCGAGCGACTTGCTTCGCTTTAGCTATACCTCGCTGACAACACCGATGAGCGTTTACGAGGTCGATTTAAGAACGATGTCTCGTCGAATCATTAAGCAACAGCCCGTCCTTGGCGTTCTGCGTCCAGAGGCACTTCGCGCCGAAAGACTCATGGCCAAGGCCTCCGATGGCAGCTTGATTCCAATTTCATTGGTCTTTAAGAGCTCGAATAAAGCTCAGGGAAGGCGGCCACTGCTGCTTATCGGTTATGGGAGCTACGGCTATCCCTTAGATCCGCGGTTTAACCTGCCTGCCTTGTCGCTTTTGGATCGTGGCGTGGTCTTGGCAATCGCTCATGTGCGCGGTGGTGGCGACTTGGGGAGAGCTTGGTATTTACAAGGCAAGCTCGATCGCAAAATGAACACCTTCACTGACTTCATAACTGTTGCCGAACACTTAATTGCGAAACAATGGACATCAGCCGAACAGCTAATCATTTCGGGTGCGAGCGCCGGTGGCTTGCTCATGGGTGCTGTGGTTAATCTCAGGTCCGAACTATTTCGTGCCGTCGTGGCTGAAGTGCCTTTTGTCGACGTTATCAACACCATGCTTGATGAGAGTCTTCCACTGACAACCGAAGAGTTTATTGAATGGGGTAATCCAAAAGTCAAGCGCGAGTACGACTGGTTGCGTGCATATAGTCCTTATGACAATCTGGCATCTCGCAACTATCCTGCGATGCTGGTTCGTGCGGCGCTTAATGACAGTCAGGTACCCTATTGGGAGGCTGCTAAATATGTTGCCAGGCTTCGCGAACTCAAAACTGATAATAACGTTCTACTATTCGATATTAATCTGCAGGCAGGGCACGGCGGCTCGTCTGGGCGATACGATGCGCTTCGAGAACGTGCTAAAGTTTATGCGTTTATGCTCTCCCAGTGGGGATTAATTTAGTCTTTTCCGCTTGTCGCCCGTAAGACAAGATCCGCAGCAACCGCATCTTGAATCGCAAGTCCAAGCGATTTAAAGATGACCGTTTGTCCCTGAAGATTAATCCCTTGTTGATCAACTAATCGACCTTGCTGATGGGGTCCAAGGGATTGTTGATGAACTGACGGTTGTTCGTGTTGCGCCAGCAATTGACCTAGCTCAGCAACAATCGTTGCGCCTGAACCGATCACATCACCCGACTCTTTGAGTGCCGCTTCGCGCATGTCGGCAACCACAGGGTGAGACATCGCTTCGTCGTCAAGTTCACGCCAATCTGGCCTGGGTGCGCCCACTGCTGCCACAAAAGCGCCATGCTTGAGCCATTTACCCATCAAGACAGGCTCTTGCGCATGGGTAAGTGTGCAAACAATATCTGCATCGACGACGGCGTCTTGTGCCGAATCGCAAGCGGCAGCGCCAATTGCTTGGGCGCAAGCTCGTGCGTTGGCCTTGGTCGGACTCCAAACCCGAATGTCATCGATCTCGCGCACCTTGCGCATCAACGCCGCGTGGCTATGCGCTAAGACACCACTTCCAAGTAAGGCCAGGCGACATCGACCAGGCTTTGCCAGTAAATCGGCAGCAATCGCGCTCACTGCAGCGGTGCGCCTGGCTGTAAGTGCGTTGGCTTGCATGAAGGCAATAACCATTCCTGTTTGAGCGTCAAGCACGGCAAGCGTTGACAATAAGCCCGGAAGATGACGCTGAGCGTTGCTTGGAACAAGACTAATTAATTTAACGGTGATCCTGTCTTTCCACTGAATCGGTTTGATGAACAAGGTGCCGTGGCCAACGTGCGTGTTGTCGCTGTGGTGGGCTGAAAAAGGCATGACCGTGCGCTGCGGTTGAATGACGTCGCCGCGCCAAAGCGCAGCGAGCGCTTCACGCAACCCAGACATCAATGGCAGATCATCAAGCGCATCTTCGACCATTTGATCGCTGAACCAAGCGGCTGTTCCAGCTAAAGGATTTGGGGAATGTGCTGAGGTCGAAGTCACGATGAAGGCTTCATGATGATGCGTCGTGCCTGAGGTGCCAAAAGAAAACCGTCAAAGCTTGGATCGTACATGGGTTGATAACAATTCAAGAACCATATCGCCATCACTGCTACATATATGAGTATGAGCCGCAGCGGTGTAATTGCCTTGATGTGTAATCGAGGTATTTGAGCTTAGCTGGTGCCCTTGACCGGGACTGATGAAGGCCGCATTCAAGGTGGAGAGTCTCCAAGATTCGCCGAGACTGGCCTGTGCGCTGGCCATCCCAAAGCCTAATGTGATGCCGCCTTGAACATGGCCTACACGATTACCCAGGTGCGGGCCATTGGGCAAAACGCCTTGACAGCCTTTTGCGCTCGGTTCAAAGCCCTGGCTGAGAAAATGCTCAAAAAAGTGCTCGCTCGGATCGCTCCCTGAAGCCTCACATCGTGCCAGGCAATTAAGGGCATGCTGGAGTATTTGCGACTCCTCGGCATTGAGCAATGCATCAGGAAGCAGATCGGGCTCTTCGGGCGCTGGCTGATTGATCCATGCAATCGGTGAAAGTTTTTTGTCGTTTGGGGCTGGGAGCACCATGAAGCTGCCAAGCCCAGTCGCAACAAGGCCTTGTTCGCTATAAATTTGCACCGTGCTTTGACCTAGCTTGCCTTTGGCCTCACGATGAAAGCCAAGCAGTTTGCCGCTAGCGTTTAAAAATTCGAAGGCTTGCGCACCGGTCCACTGAAGATTGATTGACACCGTTGCTAGTCGGGTGGCCGGATCGTCTGCAGTTCGGATGGCGCTTGCCATGGCGAAGTCGGCTAGCACAGCAAAAGCACTCGGGTGAATGCGCCCGCCAACTTCGGTGAGTTGTGGACTTGCACGCAGGCTGACCAGTGCATGACCCTTTCGCACGTCCTCAAAGCGCAAGTCGAGGAAATTGCCGCAAAAGTGATAGCCCGGGACCCTGTTTAAAGCGATGGCTCGGCGAAGCTTGGCGATGATCAAACGATCGAGCGAAACAGTGTCCATATCCGCAAATGGGGCCTTCCCGTCAACGGGTCAGCCCCTCGAGAACTTTATAGGTATTTGAAGGCTAGGGCGGCGACTAAGGTTGGCAGTGCAGCCGCTGCAAATAAGCCCGCCGCACTAATGGCCTCCTCGTCGAAGTAGCCTTTAAGGATCGCAAAGCCGGCTGGGTTGGGGGCATTTGCAATCACCGTCAAGCCACCGCCAGTGACGGCACCAGCAACAAGGGCGTATTTGAACTCTGGGCTTAGCCCTTCAACCAAAGAACCGAGGTAGGTCAGCGCTGCATTGTCGGTAATCGCCGTGAGTGCGGTCGCAGCCCAAAACACTGTGTCTGGAGACATGCTGCGAAGCAAGCTCTCGAGCCACCATTGTTGTTGTCCGCCAAGTACGACCAAGCCTGCCAAAAAGAAGGCCACCAACAAGCCCTCACGAAGAATCAGCCGGTCCTGGTACTGGGGATAGGCTGTAGCCACCCCCATAAAGAGCAGGAATAAGCCCATGAACGCTGAAGGATGGTGAGCAAAAACCACCACGCCAGCTAGTAGCAAGATGTGAAAACCATAAATGACAAAAGGGATAGGCTCGTGTTTGGCAGTCATCGGATTGGGTCCTGCCTCGCTATGGTCGTTCATTCTGATGGTTGCAAGTTCGCGGTAAAAAAGAAGGGTCACCACGCTAGCATTTACAAACACAGCGAGCGCCGCGCGCCAGCCAAAATGAGTCATCATGAAGGGAAGATCCCAGCCCCATTTAGCTGCCACCATGAGAACTGGTGGCGCAGCAAAAGGTGTGAGAGTCCCACCGATCGATATGTTGACAAACAATACCCCGAGTGCAGCGTACTTCAGCCGGTTGGATGGGTTTTTTGTGTAGAGACCGTCGCGTAACATCAGCGCAGCAAGCGTCATCGCGGCAGGTTCGGTGATGAAGGAGCCGAGCAGAGGAATGACCGATAGCGCGAGGAAAAAGTAGGCCACGACGCCTGGTAAGGGCAGTGCGTTTGCTAAGCGCAACACGGTGCCGCGCGTGAGCTCTAATATTGGTCGGCTTGCCGCAATCACCATAATCGCAAACACGAACATTGGTTCGGTGAAATTGCGTGAGTCAAGGTACTCAGTTGCCGGCTTAAAGCCAAGTGTTGCCAGCATGACCGCCACAAGAATAATGGCCCAAAAGCCGAAGACCACCTCAACTTCACCAAGCAAATGCCACACCCCTGCATGTTGGGGTCTGGTGTGGGCAAGATGCTCAAAAAACTTGGTTGAAAAGGTATGTAGCACGGCGATTGCAAAAATGCCGGCACCAATCCACTGAATCGATTCCACGAAAGGCTCTCCTTGGTTAAGCTTCGCGAGCTTGCTTGCGGTCTTTTTGGAACGAATACTCGAACCTGCCACAATCATTGGGCTCAAGGATCGCCTAAAGACAGGTGCATGGCAACATAATTCCCCACTTATTGACAACGCTTTCAGGGAGCCTTTGGTCAATCATGTATGCATTTCGATACCAACGCCCTTCATCCGTTGAAGCGGCACTTGAACTGGCGTCCGCCGATGAGGAGGCGAAATACCTCGCCGGCGGCATGACGCTGATTCCTGCGTTAAAGCACAGGCTCGCCTCACCTAGCCGACTTATTGACATAGCGAGAATCCCGAGTCTTCGTGTTTGCGAGCGCATCGGTGCAGGCGCTGGCGCCGTGTGGCGCCTTGGGGCAGCGCTCAGGCATGTTGAGGTTGCTCAGCATGCAGGGCTTGCAGGCGATTTGCCTGCACTCACACACTTAGCCGCTGGGATCGGCGACCCACAGGTTCGCGCTCGTGGAACCATCGGTGGTTCGGTGGCCAATAATGACCCTGCGGCAGACTACCCCAGTGCGCTATTAGCGCTCGGGGCAGTCGTCATGACTGACCGGAGGCGCATGCCGGCCGCAGACTTTTTTCAAGGCATGTTCTCAACGGCGCTTGAAGAACGCGAAATGATTGTTGCGATCGAGTTTCCCCTGCCGCGTCGAGCAGCTTATGCAAAGTTTCCTCACCCGGCGACAGGCTATGCCATGGCTGGCGTATTCGTCGCTGAACACCAAGACGGCAACTGGCGGGTGGCTGTCACCGGCGTGGGCGCGGGTGTTTTCCGATGGGAGGCGGCAGAAGCGGCGATCGCGGCAGGCGATCCGGTGCCCTCACTTGAACGCGATGACTTGATGGAAGATATGCACGCACCAGGTACTTATCGCGCCCATTTGGCATCGGTGATGCTTGCAAAAGCACGTAGTCAATTATCGATCGGAGTGTAGTTCGAATGAAAATTAGTTTGACAATCAATGGCGTGCAAAGGGAAGTTGATGTCGAAGAGCGAACATTACTTGCTGATCTTTTGCGCGATCAATTTGCCCTGACCGGCACCCATTTGGGTTGCGACACCAGCCAATGCGGCTGTTGTACGGTCCACCTCGATGGTGAAGCGGTCAAGTCCTGCACCATGCTCGCCGTTCAAGCCGAGGGTTGCTCGGTACTCACGATTGAAGGTTTAGCGCAGTCCTATGCGTTATCCGATGGGGAGGGCATGTCGAAAGAACTTCGTCGTGATCGTGAAGCTGTGTGGAAGGACCAGGCTGGTTCGAGCAGTGCCGCCGGCCCCCCTGCCTTTGAGGTTCACCCCGTGCAAGCGGCGTTCGCGGCCTGCCATGGCTTGCAGTGCGGCTTTTGTACGCCAGGCATGATCATGGCCAGCACAGACTTATTACGGCGCCACCCTGATCCGAGTGACGAGCAGATTTTGGAGGGCTTGGCAGGAAATCTTTGTCGTTGCACGGGCTATGTCAACATCGTTAAGGCAGTCAAGCAAGCTGCCGCTCAGATGCGCGAATCGCAGACCGCAGGGAGTAGCCGATGAATGCAGCGATCTCAATGAGACAGCCCCAAAGCGCCGACTTCCGCTTTCCCGAAGGCATCGAGCCTGCGCGCCAGGAGGATTTGCGGCTGGTAACGGGCACAGGCCGCTATGCGGCCGACTGGATTTATCCCGGCATGCTCCATGCCTATGTGATCCGCTCACAAGTTGCCCACGCCCTTATAAGAAAAGCTGATTATTCGGCGGTGCGCGAAGCGCCGGGTGTGGTGGCTGTACTGACCGCAAGCGATGTGGCCGAGGCAGGTTTTGCTTCGCTTCCCAATGCGGTGACCAATAAGGCTCGGGACGGCAGCCCTCAAAAACAGGCGCTTATGCCGGTACTAGCCTCCGACAAGGTCCTTTTTGCTGGCCAGCCCATCGCTATGGTAATTGCGAGCACTGCTCGGGCTGCGCAGGACGCTGCAGAACTAGCAGTCCTGGATTTTGAGGAATTGCCGGCAGTGGCGACCGTAGGCGACGCGCTCGCAGACGGTGCTCCGCAACTCCATCCAGAGGTAGCTGGCAACCTCTCGCTGCGTTTTGAAGCCGGCGACTCTGAGGCGGTTGAAAAGGCCTTCGCGGCCGCTCGTTTTGTGAGCAAGTTGAGGGTGGAGAGTCAGCGGCTAATTCCGTCGCCGATGGAGCCACGTGCTGTGGTGGCTATCCACGATTCGCACACGCAAAAAACCCGTCTGCATGCGCCCAACCAAGGCATGGTGGGCATGCTCAATTACTTGGTGGCCATTACTAAGTGGCCGGCTGAGTCGATTGAGGTGCTCGCCCAAGACGTGGGCGGCTCCTTCGGCATTCGAAGCGGCGCATTCAGCGAGCATGTGCTGGTCATGCTCGCGGCGCGAAAGCTCGCAAAGCCTGTGCGATGGGTTGGTTCGCGTTCCGAAGTTTTTTTGTCCGATTTTCACGGCCGAGCTTTAGCGCTTGAGGGTTCGATTGCCATGGACGAGCAAGGCCGCTTCTTGGCAATCCGCTTTGATGACGAAGTCGATTTAGGCGCTTATAACTGTTACTTCAGCACCCATATCGGTACTCGCAACCTGTCGATCACCATGGGCGGTGTCTACAAGGTTCCTGCACTAGCCATGACATCGGACCTGGTTTTCACCAACACGGTGCCGATTTCTGCTTATCGTGGAGCAGGGCGACCCGATATCGCTTATGCCATTGAACGACTTGTTGATCACGCAGCGCACGAGCATGGGTTTGACCCCGTCGCACTGCGGCGATTGAACTTCATCAGCCGAGATGCCTTCCCCTACACCACGGCCAACGGCACGGTTTACGACAGCGGCGACTTTGACAAAGTCCTCGATCGTGCACTGGCATTGTCGGACTACGCTGGCTTTCGCGCGCGTCAGCAGACAAGCGCTGCACAGGGAAAGCTGCGCGGCATTGGTCTTGCCTTCTACCTCGAAGCGTCCGGGCCGGGCGGTGCGCCCAAAGACCAGGTTGAGGCGCGTTTTTCTGCCGATGGACATATGACGGTTTATGCGGTCACGGGCGCTTCGGGCCAGGGCCATGAGACGTCGTTTGCACAAATCATTGAGTCGGAACTTGGCTGGCCTGCGACAAGAGTTCGCTATCGCGCAGGCGATCCTGCACATCAACTCATCGGCAATAGCACCGGTGGTTCTCGAACCCTATACGGTGCAGGAAGTGCGGTCAAAGCGATGTGTGCAGCGCTGCTCGCGAAACTGAAGCCGCATGCTGCGCGAAAGCTTGGTCTCGCAGAAGATGCTATAACTTTTGAAAATGCTGCTTTCCATAGCGATACAAAACACTCAGCACTTGCGGGCCCACTCCGTGTTGAAAGCCTGATCGATGAAATGATGGCCGCTGGTCTGGCAAACGAACTCGAGGTCATTGGTGAAGCGACCTCGGGTTCGACTTTTCCAAACGGATGCCACTGTGCCGAGGTTGAAATCGATCCCGACACCGGCGTTACGCAGCTCTTAAACTATGTCGCTGTGGATGATTTGGGCAAAGTGATCTCACCGCAACTCGTTCAGGGACAGGTCCATGGCGGTGTCGTTCAAGGTTGGGGACAGGCGTTTTGCGAGCATGCGATTTACGATCCAGGCAGTGCGCAATTGCTGAGCGGATCCTATATGGATTACGCCATGCCTCGCGCTGGTTGTGTCAGTTCGATACATAACGACACGATTAATGTCCCAACAAGCCTCAACCTTTTAGGCTCAAAAGGTGTTGGGGAATCAGGCTGCTCTGGCTCGTTGCCCGCGCTTGCCAACGCAGTCATTGCAGCGCTAAGGCCGCTTGGAGTAAGCAGCATGGACATGCCTTTCACGCCGCCAAAAGTTTGGGCGGCGATCAGGCAGTCGGATCATGGCGCCTAAGTCGATGGCCATGCTGGCGGGTGAAGCTGCGCTGGTCACGGGCGCTGGCAATGGCATCGGCCGTGCCATGTGCCATGAGCTTGCTGCTGAGGGCGCAAAATTGTTCCTCGTTGACCTTGATGCGTCTCGATTGGCGGCAAGCCTTAGTGCACTTAGCGATGCGGGTGCTGAGGCTGATGGTGCGGTGATTGATTTGTCGGTTGCAGGCTCTGGTGTCATGGCGGTCGAGCATGCTTTGTCGCGTTTCGGAGCGATCCAAATGCTTGTACATGCTGCATCGCCGCCCCGGTCCGAGCTCGACCGTTGGGATGTTGTCAGTGATGAAACCTGGGATGCGATGTATCGAGTCAATGTTTCCGAAGGTTTTCATATGGCAAGGCATTTGGCAAAAGATCTGATTGCTAGAGCGATGCCCGGACGTATGCTCTTTGTGACTTCCTTGCATGCCACAACGCCAAGAAATTTGCTTCATTACTCCACGAGTAAGTCTGCGATGCTCATGCTTGTGAAAGAACTCGCTCGAAGTCTCGCAAGGCACGGCATTCGCGTTAATGCATTAACGCCGGGTGCGATCGCTGCAGGTGGGTTTAAGCCCAATCCAGGTTTGCAGGCCAAAATTCCTATGCAAAGGTTAGGCGAGTCGGCAGACGTTGCAGCCATGGGGCTCACGCTATTGATTGATCGCTTTTCGCGCTATGTGACAGGGAGCGAAATTCTGGTCGATGGTGGATTAGGGCTTTATAACTGGTTTGATCCGCACGATAACTAAGGCGTCATACCAGCCATCACGCTGATCCATGGATGTCAATGTCGTTTTGGCCAACTAATAAAAACCAGCGCTGCAATCACGACGACTGCTCCGGTGATTTGTATGGCTTTGACTGACTGATCAAGGATTAACCAACCCATGGCCATGGCAGCAACAGGTTCAAAGTTAAAAAAAGGTGCTGCCTTGACCGGGCCAATTTTTGGAACGGCAATCAGCAAAGTGCTAAAGGCGCTGCCATAGAGCAGGGTGAGGATCCCGACTGCAAGCCAGCCCGTGCGGTCAGCGGGCATGGTCAAGCCGCCCACCGCAAGACCAGCACTTAGGCTAGCAACGCCCACGATGCTTAGGGTGCACAGGGCGCGCACCTTGCCTTCAATCGGGGTAAGCCAACGCTGGGTGAGCGCCATGATCAACGCCATGCTTAGCGCTGCGGCCAGCGCAAAACCGATGCCGGCCAGAAAGCGATGGTCCCAGGATGCCAGCTCCAAGCCCCTTGAGGGTGCGTCGAGTACCAACATCAGACCACCCAGTGCAATCGGCATGCCAATCCAGGCGCGGCGACTCGGGCGATCACCGCCAAGGCCCCAGGACAGGAAGCCCAGCATCATGGGAAAAAGGTTGAAAACCAGCAAGGCAAGTGCAACCGGCATACGCTGTACTGCTGAGTAAAGAAAAAAGCTTTGAGCGCTCACAAGTAAGCCAACCGCGAGCGCCTTCAAACGTAGCTCAGACGGGATCAAGATACGCTGACGAATCAGCAAGAGCCAGCAGCCCAGGACGACTGCCGTTCCCGCCGAGCGCATGCTCACGGCAAAAAGTACGCTTGTGCCGTGATCAAAAGCGACGCGCGCCGCGATATGGTTTGCGCCGAGTGTGGTAGCTAACAAGAGGATGAGTGCGATCTGTGCTGCTGAGATCGGTGACCCGCTGAGGCTTTGCCTATGTGCTGCTTCGGGGCTTGACTGGGGTGTCAACGCAGCCAGCCCTTGCGCCTAAACCACCAAAATGGCACAACGACCGACACCACCATCAAGGCCAGTGCAAACGGATAGCCCCATTCCTTTCCGAGTTCGGGCATGTGCTGAAAATTCATCCCGTAAATACTCGCAATCAAGGTGGGGGGGAGCATGGCAACTGAGGCGACCGAGAAAATCTTAATGATTTTGTTTTGGTTGACGTTCACAAAGCCAATGGTTGCGTCCATCAAAAAGTTCAATTTGTCGAACAAAAATTCCGTGTGGCTATCGAGCGAGTCGATATCGCGCAAAATTTGACGGGCGTCTTCGAATTGATCGGCGTTTAATAGACGAGCCCGCATGAGAAAAGACACCGCTCGGCGCGTGTCCATGACATTGCGGCGAATCCGGCCGTTTAAATCCTCTTCCTTTGCGATGCTCGCCAGGATCGATGCTGCAATGCTGTCATTGAGCTCGTCGTCGAGTACGCGGCGTGAAAACTCATCGAGCCGCTCATACATGTCTTCAAGCGCATCGGCAGAGTACTCGACGTCGGCCGAATATAGCTCCATGAGTACATCTTTTGCATCGCCTACATAACCCGGTTGCCGTCGTGCACGCATACGCAGCAGGCGAAATACGGGCAAATCTTCACGGTGAACCGAAAAGAGAATCTCGTTTCTTATAACGAATGCTACCCGGATGTTTTCGCTACCTTCCTCATCGTCTTGCAGGATAAAGTCGGTTCGAATGTGCAACTCGCCTTCGGGCTCCTCAAAAAAACGGGCACTTGCCTCGATATCACCCGAATCAGCCTCGTTAGGAAGTCGAAATCCAAACACCTGCTCAGCCCAGGCATTTTCTTCATCGGTCGCATCGACAAAGTCGACCCAAACAGGCTTGCAATGGAGCAAGTCCTCGAGCGCGTCGATTTGCACTTGCTGCAATCGACCTTGTACAAGTGAGAAGGCGTTGATCATGATTTGCGAATTTTCGCGGGATTGTAGGCTTTAATCGTGACAACGCGGCAGCAATCGTGGTCTAGGTATTCAAGTGCCGATCAACTGCTCTAGAAATCCTCGTGCATTGGGGGCTTTCAGCCGCGGCTTTAGCTCTTTGAGCATACGATCATTATGGATGCGCCGCGACTCCTGCATAAACGACCACATCATAGGGCTTACCGCTTGCTTTACAGCCTCAGCCGACACACGCGGCACGGCAGGTAAGTTGTAGAGCTTGGCAAGATGGTCGAACCATTCGCCCATTTGTAAGGGTTCGTTATCGACCGTAGCGTAAAGGCGCGCTGGCTGCGAGCGGAAGAGGCAAAGCCAGAGGATCATCGCCAAATCATCGGCGTGTATATGATTGCTGTAACTATCTTCGGAGGCTCTCATACAGGGCTTGCCCTGGCGGATCCTCTCAAGAGGTAGCCGGTCTTCGGCATAAATGCCGGGCACCCGCAAGCGTACGGCGTGACACGCTGCCAACCATTGTTGTTCAGCGCTTAAACGTCGCAGGCTGCGCGCCTGGCTCGGACGTGGATAAAAGCATTCATCAATCCAAGCACCTTGTGAATCGCCAAACACGCCGGTTGTACTCACATAAATCAGCTTTGCGTCGCTGCTTTGCGAGCGCAATTGCGCAATCAGCAACTTGCTTCGAAGATCCTGATGGGCTGAGCGTTCTGAAGGCGGAGCCAACACAATGACCCATGATGCGATCGCAGCCAGGCGTTTGACCGATTTGGGATCGTCGAGGTCGATCAGCATAGGCATTGCGCCAGCATGGCGAATTGCCGCAGCTTGCTCGGCTCGCCGAGCTGTTGCGATGATTTGCAAGCGATCATGACGATGACGCTGTCTAAGCCAACGAATGAGTCGAAGCCCTACATCGCCACATCCTAGGATCAACAATCGTTGGGTCGAGGGATAATCACGGGTCACCGATTGATTTTTTTCGAATACGAGATGATTTTTTTCGAACACGAGACCACTTCCTTGAGAGATTGTTATGGCATGGACCGTCACGATTGAACCCGCCGCCAAGCAGTTTATGGCCGAGTCAAATGAAACGCTGCTTGAGGCCGCCTTGCGTCAGGGGATTGTGCTTCCCTATGGCTGCAAGGACGGTGCCTGCGGTTCTTGTAAGGCAAAAGCAATAACCGGATCTTGGGACCAGGGCGCCCATCAGCCTTCGGCACTCAAGTCTGATGAAGCTGCTCAAGGGTTTTTGCTGACATGTTGCTCGCGCGCTAGCAGCGATATGCAGATTGAGTGCCGTGCGGTCTCGGGGTTATCTGATATCCCGATTCGCAAAATGCCAAGCCGTATTGCCTCGATTGAGCGGCCTGTATCCGACGTGGCCATTATTCGCCTGCAATTACCGGCCAATGAGCGATTGAAGTATCTTGCTGGGCAGTACCTCGAAATTCTTATGCGTGATGGTTCGCGACGCGCGTATTCGATCGCAAGCGCTCCTGAGTCCAATGAGCCGCTCGAGTTACACATCCGTCACATGCCCGGTGGGAAATTCACTGATCCCTTGTTTGGCGTAGGCAGCAATCCGGTCAAGGAAAAGGATATTTTGCGATTCGAGGGTCCGCTTGGCACCTTCTTTTTGCGTGAGGATCATTTGCGTCCGATGATTCTGCTCGCAAGCGGCACAGGCTTTGCACCCATCAAGGCTATTGTTGAGCATGCGCAAGCCAAAGGAATAAACCGCAGCATGCATCTTTATTGGGGAGGCAGGCGACCACAGGATCTCTACCAGCAGTCCCGCTGTCAGGAGTGGGCTGAAAGCATGCCCCATTTGCAATTCATACCTGTGGTTTCTGATGCACTTGCAGAAGACAACTGGCAGGGTCGAAGTGGCTTTGTACACCGCGCGGTGATGGAAGATTTTCCTGATTTGGCGGGCTTTGAGGTCTACGCATGTGGTGCCCCTGTAATGATTGATGCGGCCCGCAAGGATTTTGTTGAGCGCTGTCATCTCGATCCCGAACTCTTTTTTGCCGATGCCTTCACCTCAGCGGCTGACTGATAGCTTTCAAGCATGGCCTGCGCTCAATTTTCCTGAATCGCTACCGGTCAGTGGCCGACGCGACGAGCTTGCCCAAGCGATCCGCGATCATCCGATTGTTATTGTTTGTGGCGAAACCGGGTCAGGAAAAACAACACAGCTGCCCAAGATCTGCGCACTTGCCGGGCGAGGCAATCGTGGCCTGATTGGCCATACCCAGCCGCGCCGCTTGGCCGCCACGACAGTGGCGCGACGGATCGCCGAAGAACTCGGCAGTCCGCTTGGGACTCATGTTGGTTACAAGATTCGCTTTCAAGAAAGTCTCGCAAGCGGTGCACGCATTAAGTTGATGACCGATGGGATACTGCTTGCTGAAACGCAAACCGATCCGCAACTCAAAGCCTACGACACGCTGATCATCGACGAGGCGCATGAGCGAAGCCTCAACATTGACTTCTTGCTGGGATATCTCAAGGGCTTACTGCTCGGCCCGCGTCGTCATGATCTAAAAGTTATTATTACTTCAGCGACCATCGACGCCGAGCGGCTCTCCAAGCACTTCGCCCTGCCAGGCTTTGGACCAGCGCCAGTATTTGAAGTTTCAGGGCGTACTTATCCGGTTGATATTCGTTATCAACCTTTGCCCGAAGGCGAGGATATTGAACTCGCCGAACACATCGAGGCCGTACTCGAGAGCTTATGGCGTGAAGCGGACGGCGATGTTCTTGTGTTTTTGCCGGGTGAGCGCGAGATTCGAGAAGTTGCCGAGCATTTGCGTGGTGCTGTTGCTCGCGCTGCCAACGCGGGACAGCGCTCCGGGATGCGAAGGGTCCTAGGGGTTGCGCCGGTTGAGATCCTACCCTTATTCGCGCGCTTATCGGTTGCCGATCAACAGCGGGTTTTTGCAGGTGCCTCGGGACGACGTATTGTTTTGGCAACCAACGTCGCCGAAACCTCGCTCACGGTTCCAGGTATTCGTTATGTGATCGATACCGGTTTAGCACGAGTTAAACGTTATCGATTTCGTGGCAAGCTCGAGCAATTGCAAATTGAAGCGGTATCGCAGGCATCGGCTAATCAAAGGGCAGGTCGATGCGGTCGGGTGATGCATGGCATTTGTGTTCGGCTTTACAGCGAAGAAGATTTCGCTGCACGTCCTCGATTCACAGACCCAGAAATTCTCAGGGTATCGCTTGCTGCGGTGGTGTTACGCATGAAGGCCCTGAGGCTTGGCGCAATCAACGAGTTCCCCTTTCTTGATCCACCTCAGGCCAAGGCAATTGCTGATGGTTTATCGAGCCTTTTTGAACTAGGGGCTCTTGATGTACAAGGCGAACTCACGCCACTTGGCAAGCGTCTAGCTCGACTGCCGCTTGACCCGCGGATCGGCAGGATGTTGCTCGCTGGCCATGAGTTTCATTGCCTACAAGAGGTCTTGATCATTGCCAGCGCTTTATCGGTGCAGGATCCACGCGAACGGCCCATGGACCAGCAGCAGGCAGCCGACGAACAGCATCGCCGATTCCACGATGAGCGTTCTGATTTTTTGAGCTGGATCAAGCTTTGGAACTATGTGTTTCCACGCGAGGCAAAGCAACAAAGCGGCGGGGTAAGCGAGCGGCCCGCACTTGCATCGCGGCGTCAGCGCGAGCGCCAGTTTCAGCGCGAATTTATCAACCCAAGACGTTTGCGTGAATGGGCTGACGTGTATCAACAGTTAGAGCAGTCTTTGCTCGATCTACACCTCAACCCAAAGCCTTTTGAAGGCCCCGAGGATGCGGCCTTTGCCGCGATTCACCAGGCCTTAATGACCGGCTTAATCGGCAATCTTGGGTTTTGCTCAGGAGAGTCGAATCAATACAACGGTACCCACGAAACCAAATTTTTTATTCATCCAGGCTCAGCCTTGCAGCGCAAAACACCGCGCTGGATCATGGCTGCCGAAGTGGTTGATACCACCAGGGTCTATGCAAGAACGGTCGCCCGTGTTGACCCTTCATGGATCGAGCGTATGGGTGCACATTTGCTTAAACGAAGCTGGTCAGATCCCCATTGGGAAAAAAAGGCTGCCCAAGTGGTTGCCTTCGAACGAGCAACGATTTATGGCCTGATCCTTTATGCCCAAAGGCGAGTGCACTATGCCCATCTCGAGCCCCGCTCGGCGCGCGAGATATTGATTCGCGAGGCTTTAGTGAACTTAGATTGGGATGCCCACCTGCCTTTTATGCAGCACAACCGACGGCTTATGCACGAGGCTCAACAGCTTGAGCAAAAAATGCGTCGACCCGATGTGCTCGCCGATCAGGCGATGCTTTACGCATGGTTTGAGCAACGCGTTCCATCCGATATTGCGACGGGTCAACGCCTGGAGCAGTGGTGGCGAAAGGCTTCGCGAGAAGACCCGAATTGCCTGTGTTTGCCACGAGAGGCACTGTTGCGCAAACAAATCGAAGGCCTTGAAGACGAGCGATTCCCGAGGTCCTGGCGCAGTCGAGGTCTAAGTCTCGACTTGGCCTATCGATTTGAGCCTGGCGCTTCAGACGACGGCGTAACTTTAGTGATCCCGCTTGCAGCACTATCGCAGGTTGATGAGCGTCAGTGCGAATGGTTAGTGCCTGGGCTTCTGGAAGAAAAAGTGCTGGCGCTCATGAAGTCCCTGCCGCAAAGGCTGCGAAGAAATCTGGTGCCATTGCAAGCCTGGGTTGATCGATTCATGGCGCGTTTCCGGGAAGATGATCAGAGCTCAATAAGGCGCAGCCTACTGGAGGTTTTGATTGAGCAGGCCCGCGATGATGGTGGCGCAATGATCAGTGCCCATGATTTTCGTCAGGAGCAATTGCCAAGGCACTTGCATATGCATTTCCGTTTGATTGATCAGCACGACGCGGTGCTCGGTATGTCGCGTTCACTGGCCGAGCTAAAGAGCCGTTTTGGCAGCCGGGGACAAAGTGCCTTGCAGGCTGCATTTGAAGGGCTTGGCGCAGTCGAGCAGTCAATCAGGTTCAAGAAGGACTTGGCTCGGGACGATGGCCATGCGAGCGCCGTGCAGGCAAAGCTGCCGAAGGTGGGACAAGCCGCTAGCCATCCGCGCGTCGATGCAAGCCAGCGTTTTCAGCATTGGGCCTTTGATAGCCTGCCTGAGTTGATGGAGATCGAACACGATGGACAACAGCTGATTGGATTTCCTGCGCTAGTCGATCATGGCGAGGCGGTAGGTTTGCAGGTCTTTGATGATTTGGATGCAGCCCATGTTGCCCATGAGGATGGGTTGATGCGTTTACTTACCATTCATTTTCGCGAGCCGCTGCGCTTTTTTCTGAAGCAATTGCCCGATGGTCAGCGTATTGAGGTGCTCTACAGCCAGTGGGGAAGTGCGAAAGAACTTCATCAAGACCTGTGTTATGCGCTCTTGCAACGCGCCTGTTTAGGCGTCGAGCGCCCCCGTTCTGCCAAGGACTTTGATGACTTGTGTCATGCGGCGCGGCCACGCCTGGGCCTGGTTGGTCAGGAGCTTGCGCGATTATTGCTACAAATTCTAAATGAATACACCCAGCTCAGTAAACGTTTGCCTCAAATCAAGGCCAGTCATGCGCAGGCCGATATCGAGCAACAACTTGCGTATTTGCTTCCGAAGCAATTTTTAAAGCAAACGCCCCCAGGCCAACTTGGCCACCTACCTCGCTATTTGCAGGCGATCAATCAGCGTGTCGATCGTCTTAGAAGCGACCCCCAGCGCGATCGCGAGTTGATGGCTCAATTGATGGTCGTTGAGGGTCCTTGGCGAAAGATAGTCGCAACACGCCGAGGGCGCACTGATGAAAAGCTCACTGAGTTCGCTTGGATGTTACAAGAATTGCGCGTGTCGCTTTTCGCTCAAACACTGAAAACGCCAATGCCTGTATCAGTCAAACGATTAGAGCGATGGTGGCAGGCTAGCGCAATTCGGTAAAAAGGGCTTGTCGCATTCGCAAAAGTGGGCTAGCGCAATCCGGTAATCCAAACCGCGAAACTCACCGTTATAACCGCAAGCATGCTTCCCGCGACAATCGATTGCGCCACGGCTGAGGTATTGACGCCGTAGCGATTGCCGATGATAAAGGTGTTGCTGGCAGAAGGAAGCGCAGCAGCAAGAATACCGATGGCAATGGCCTTATCGTCAATCCCAGGCATGCACAGGAGGGCTAACGCGGCGATGATGGGGTGTAGCATCAATTTCCAGCCGACCATCGTGGCGCTAAATGCGTTTAAGTGCAATGGGGTTCGTCCGATGGAAGCACCGATGGCAAACAAGGCGGCGGGTGCAGCGGCTGCGCCCAAGAGGCGAGAGAAATGATCAAGCAGTGGTGGGATAGGCAGGGCCATCACCGAACATATAAGGCCTGCGAGGGCAGACAGTACAAGCGGTGACTTTGCCAATCCTTGCAAAACAGTCAGTGTGATGCCTTGAATCGCTGTTGCGCTTTGATACATGCCGAGTCGTTGCGCTTCATGAAGAATGCTTGCATCGGCTCGTCTTGCGCGGATTTCAAGCAAGACGATGCTCATGACGACAACGACAAAGAGATCGCTCATGACAGCCATGACCATGAAGGGTACGTAATCCTTGCCTAATTCAAGCGCAAGCGGCAGTCCCATGTAGCCAACATTGGGATGGGTGACATTCATCGCCATGATGGTGCCTGCCATCGGGCCTTTTCGAAGTCGGTGATGCGCGTAGGCGTAGGCGAGCGCATAGCAGACAAGCGAGCTGAGCATCCAGGCTGCAAAAAAAGAGACTTGCTTGTAGGCGCTCAAGGGTTGAAAGGCGATGGCTCGAAAAAGCATGGCCGGTAGTGCGAAATAAAAAACGAAACGGTTTAAAGCGTCTACACCCCCATCGGGGAGCAGCCGTAGACGTTGTCCGAAAAAGCCACAAAAAACAAGACCGAACAAAGGAAGAGTGACTTCAAGCACCTTGAGCATGGCTTTTACATTCTAATCCTTCGGGCTCGCTACAATCACAAGATTCAATTAAAGCAATAAGGGCAGGGTTAATGGTCTTTACGGCGCGCGCGCGCTTGAGGCTTTTGGCTGGTACCGGCTTAGGTAGCGGTGCTTTGGCATTGGGCGCGAGCAATCGGGTTTTCGCCTACCCATTTTTCAGTTCCGGGGCGCCGCCGGCGAAGGACGCTAAACCTGCCGTTTCGATGCCGTCTGGCGCGGCGGCTTCGCAGCCTGGCGTCTTGACGAGTCCATCTGGCCTTCAGGCAAGTACGGCTCAAACGCGAGCTCCGGTCTTCGTTTTGAATTCGCGCGATGCCAGCGTCAGTTTTATCGATCCGATCAAGATGACCGTGATCGGCGAAGTCAATGTGGGCAAAGAGCCGCATCATCTTTACCCGACTCCCGACGCCTCACAAGTGATTGTTGCATCGGCGATGAGCAACGAACTTCACTGGTTTGATCCGCTGCGTGGCCAACTCAGCCAACGGATCAGGCAGATCGACGATCCTTATCAATTGGCATTTTCACCCGATCGCAAATGGTTTGCGACCGCAGCGCTTAGGCTCGATCGAGTTGATTTATATCGTTATAACGCGCGTGGATCTGAACCGCTACAAATGATAAAGCGCATTGCATTGCCCAAGGCGCCGAGTCATTTATGGTTTTCGGCAGATAGCCGCACACTTCTTGCGACCCTACAGGATTCGGGAGAGCTTGCTGCGATTGATTTGGATCGTCAGGAAGTGTTGTGGAAAATGTATATCGGTGCATTGACTGCTGGCGTTATTATCACGGCAGACGATCGTTTTGCACTCGTTGGCGTGATGGGTGAGGATCATGTGGCGGTTCTCGATTGGCGGCAGCGCCAACTGATTGGCCGCATTCCGACTGGGAAGGGGGCGCATAATTTTCGTGGTGCCGGTGACCGTCGGCATATTTACGTTTCAAATCGCGTCGACAATACGATCTCCTGCCTCGATACCAGCCAGTGGCGAGTGGTCGCCAATCTGGCGGTGCCCGGGGGGCCGGATTGCATGGAGATTGCAGCTGACATGAAAACCATGTGGGTGACAAGTCGCTTTGCGCGAGCAGTCCATGTCATTGATTTGCCCAGCGGCAAAATCTTGCAGCGTATCTCGGTGGGCCGCTCGCCGCACGGTGTCTTCATGTATCAACGGGCGCCCTGGCTTTAGCTGTGGCTCCTAAACGCTAATGCAGGCAGACATGGTCCCGACCTTAGTAAAGCGCAGCTTGCTCATTATCACGGTACTTGTGGGCTTAGGCATCATTGGGTCCTTAGCAAACGCCAACCCGAAAGCGAGTCCAAACGCAGGTGAACGTGCTGGTGCTGGCGCAGGTGCGGATGTCGGTGAACGTGCTGGTGCTCGCTCACGTGCAAGCCAAAGCGCCGACGAGCCGTGCAACAAGCCTGTTTACCTGACACTCGATACGGGCAATATGGCTTCGGCCGAGTTAATCGCTTCAATGCTTCGCAAACATCAGGTGAAGGCGAGTTTTTTTCTGGCAAATGAGCGAACCCCTTTTGGCAATTTTTCGCTCGACGATGAATGGGCAGATTATTGGCGTGCGCGAGTCCGCGAGGGACATGCCTTTGGCAACCACAGCTTTGATCATGTTTACTTTCCCATGCCATCGGGATCTGGTGGCCAACCATCTGGGGGGCTGATGAAGGTAAGGCCGCAATTCGGTGTTTCGGCCGGCAAAACCATCCATTGGTCGCAGGAGCAACTCTGCGGCGAGCTTGATCGGGTGGCCAGGCGTTTCGAGCAACTAACAGGCGCAAAACTTGGGAGCTGGTGGCGTGCCCCGGGGGGCAGAGCGCCAAGCAACGTGTTTGATGCTGCCGAGCGTTGCGGATATCGGCATGTTTATTGGGCAAGTGCCGGCTTTTTGGGTGATGAATTGCCAAGTGATCGTTTTTCAAATGCCCAACTTGTGAAGAAAGCGCTTGAGACAATTCGCCCAGGCGACATCTTGATGGCGCATTTGGGGATCTGGTCAAGAAAGGAAGTCTTTGCACCAAGTCTTGATCCGCTCATCGATGGCCTTAAGCGAAAGGGTTTTTGCTTCCGGACCTTGCGCGAACACCCGGTCCTGGCGCGATGATCGAGGATCCATCAAGATGACTGCAAGCATGCCGATGACTTTGGACTTGCAAGACCTTATCGCCTGGCCGCAGCAATGGCTCTTTGAGCAGTGGATTCAGCCGCTGATGTTTGCGCTTGGCTGGGGGCAGGGCATTGACGCCGCTTTCGACGCGACCGAATGGCTGGTCTGGGGAGTTTATGAACTCATCTTCATGGTTTTAGTTTTGGGTTGGATTGAAAGACGTTGGCCCGCGGAAACGGTGACCGATCGTCCGGCAATCCGGGTCGACATGCTTTTTACCTTATTGCATCGGCTTGGACTATTTCCTCTCATCGCCTTCGCGGTCCTGGTGCCCTTGATGGACCGATTGGAAGCGAGCCTACGCTTGTGGGGCTTTTCTCGTCCGAATATCGATCAATGGCTGTCGATCGAATCATTGCCTTGGCTATCCTGGGTTCTTTATTTAATTATTTTCGATGCGCTGGATTATTGGATTCATCGTTTTCAACACCGATGGTCCTGGTGGTGGACGCTTCATGCGGTTCACCACAGTCAAAGGCAAATGACTTACTGGAGCGATCAACGCAACCACTTGTTCGACGATTTCCTTCGAGATGGCTTGCTCGCATGCGCAGCGCTGTTGCTCGGGGCTGCACCTGGGCAATTCGTGGCTTTTGTCGTGGTCTCGAGGGTCGTGCAAAGCTACCAGCATGCCAACACCTCGCTGCGAGGCCCCGCATGGTTTCAGCGTGTGCTGGTGTCGCCGCAATTCCACAGGGTGCACCATGCCATGGGCATTGGGCATCAAGGAAAGGCCATGGGATATTGGGCATCAAGGAAAGGCCATGGGATGTAATTTTGCTGTGCTCTTTCCCTGCTGGGATATGTTGTTTGGCACAGCTAATTTTGATGCGCGCTACCACCCCACGGGCATTGCTGATCAGCTTGAGGGCAGGCAATACGGTGATGGGTTCTGGTCACTGCATTGGCGCGCCATACAGCGCTGGGTTGGATCATGAGACAAGCGCCTAAAGCCCTGGCACATTGCATCTGGCTTGGTTTTCGGGCGATGTTCAAGCCTGCGTATTGGTGGCTGGCCTTTTGGCCGGTCGCGCTATCGGTTTTGGCGGTCGTCTTTTTGCTTTGGTGGCTGCTTCCG
>VGHV01000007.1 GCA_016868095.1 Betaproteobacteria bacterium | reverse complement strand
TTGCATGCGACCAGTTCCATTGGTCAGGCCAGCCTTCGATGCTCTCCCAATGGATGCCTTGCTCAGCAAGCGCCTGCAAGAGCGTTTCACGGCGGCCCGGTGATTCGGCAAGCACAAGTACGGGAACCTCACTGCCTGATACGAAGTATTCGAGCGCTGCATAAGGTCTTTGGCGCTTGCGATCAACAGCCACACTCGGCAGGCCTGGACAGCTGGCAGTGGGATCACGAGGAAGGCTTAGTCGGCCCTTGGCCCGGCAAGCATTAAAAAATGCCTCGTTCGATAGCATTAACTCGGCTGGCGAGAGGCAGGGGCGCTCGATATCTTTACTCAAAAAATCATATCGTTGCTGCATATCGAGGCGATAGCGTTGCAAGGCATCTTGTGCATCGCCGTGTAAGACAACGAGTGCGTCTTCGGGCAAATAATCTAAAAGACTATGGCATTGTTCAAAAAATAAAGGCAAGTACCACTCGATACCACCTGGGGAAAGTCCCAGACCGATATCTTTATAAACGCTACAACGACTCGGGTCGCCTTCAAAGCGTTCGCGCCAGCGGGCTCGAAATCGATGGCGTGCTTCCTCATCAAGCGGAAACTCACGGCCTGGCAAAATATCGACAGACTCGGTCGGGTAAAGACTGCGCTGGGTGTCAGGATCGAAGGTCTTGATGCTGTCGATATCTTCATCGATCAGGTCGATTCGCAAAGGCAAGGGATGGCCCATCGGAAACAAGTCAATGAGGCCGCCACGGATAGAGTACTCGCCTGGCTTGATCACTTGGGATACATGCTCGTAACTGGCCTCACTAAGTTGGGCAGCGAGCTTAATCGAACCAAGTCGGTCGCCGCGTTTAAACACAAAGCTGCGGCCAGCAATCATCGACCGAGGCGCAATCGACATCGCAGCGGTACTGACCGGTGCAATGATTAGATCAATGTCGCCGCGTTGCATCCGCCAGAGCGCCTTGAGGCGGTCGCTAATCAGATCCTGATGGGGAGAGAACTGGTCATACGGTAGCGTCTCCCAGTCGGGAAAATGCTGGATTCTTAGCGCTGGATTCAACCAGCTGATTTCCTCGCTGAGTCGCTCAGCATCGCCTGGTAATGCGGTCAGGACGAGCGTGGGCCTCTCTGGGTGAGTCATCGCAGATTGGGCAAGCCAAAATGCATCGGACGAGCCCCATGTGGGTGGGCCTTGCAACGTCTGACCGGGTGTCGGCAGACGTAAGGCGAGTTCGGACCAAGACATGAGAGAATTTTAGTCTAAGCATGATGAACAAAATCCCTCAAGACCCTCCGCTGTCACCCGACACAAATGATTCAAGCCCTTTGGCTCTTCCAGAGGGCGGTGATCCGCCACACGTAGACCTTCGTTCAGAGGGCGGTGATCCGCCACACGTAGTCCATCGTCGAACTCGGGTAAGCATCCATGCCGTCATACCAGCGGCCGGTTTTGGTCAGCGCTTTGATCCAGGTGCAGGCTCAGCTTCCAAGGCCAAGCAATATTACGAGCTAGGCGGTGAGGCCGTTATCGTGCGCACGGTTAGTGCCTTGCTTGCAGTCGAGCTATTGGGCATGGTTTGGGTTGTGCTGGCGCCCGCAGACCAGGAGGGCCAAAGCCTTCTTGAACAGCGCTTTGCGGCATGTCACCAGCGATTGAGGATCGCTCGAATTGGCGGGGCCCAGCGTCGTGACTCGGTTCTTGCAGGCCTTAAACTTGCCAAAGAATCGGGCGCAAATTGGGTCATGGTTCATGATGCAGCGCGACCCCTGATCTCAAGGGCTGCGATAGAAAGGCTTATCAGCCGTTGCTTGCGCCAGGGGCATGGCGGAATCTTGGGTTTGCCAGTGGTCGATACCGTAAAACGTGCGCGGTCGGAGCCCAATGATCCCCTGATCGAGCAAACGATCCCCCGCGAGCGGCTCTGGCTTGCGCAAACCCCACAACTTTTCCCGGCAGATCGCCTCGTGCTAGCCCTTGAGCGTTTTCCTGAGGTTACCGACGAGGCGGCTGCGATTGAGAAACTCGGTGACCCTGTTGTGCTGGTCAAAGGTGAACCGGGCAATATCAAGTTAACCTATGCGGATGATGTCCATGAGTTGGCCTTGCGCTTGAATCAGACAGCGAACCCTTTGTTGCGCGTGGGCGAGGGCTACGACGTCCATGCGCTTGTCCCTGGACGTGCACTCATGATTGGGGGTGTGAGGATTGACTATCCACTTGGCTTGCTTGGGCACTCCGATGCCGATGTACTCTTGCACGCCATCACAGACGCCTTGCTCGGAGCCGCCGGTTTGGGCGATATAGGCACCCACTTTCCCGATCACGACCCCAAATGGCGTGGTGTTGATAGTCGTGTGCTTCTTTCAAAAACGGTGGATGCGATTCAGCAACACGCTTGGTCGATCCAAAACATTGACTGTACCGTTGTGGCGCAGCGGCCCAAGTTACTGCCTTATCGGGATGCCATCATCGATTCGCTCGCTTGCTGTCTTCGTATTGAAAGGCAGGCTGTGAACTTCAAAGCTAAGACCCAGGAGTTGCTTGGTTTTGAGGGGCGAGGTGAGGGGATTTCGGCCCGCGCAGTCGCAATGATCGCAAATAGCGTGTCCTGAGAGCTTTGGCATGACACTTCCTTTAATCCCAGTGCTTGCACCGCGACGCGGTGGCGGCTTGATGCGTATGGCAGGTAGGATCGGTCTGCGAGTCTTGGGTTGGCGGGTCGAAGGTGAGTTTCCAAATTTCCCTAAGTTGATAGTGGCAGGTGCCCCTCACAGTACTAACTGGGATTTCCCGGTTGCCATGTCAACGGTTTTTGCACTGAATTTGCGGATTCGCTTCATGGCGAAGGAATCCTTATTTCGTGGTCTTGCCGGCCCCATCATGCGCTGGTTTGGAGGCCTAAGCGTAGATCGCTCACAGGCAGGCGATGTTGTCGACCAGGTGGTTGATCACATCGCACAAAGCGAGAAAATCTGGCTTTGTATCGCGCCTGAAGGAACAAGAAAAAAAGTCGAACGATTTCGCACTGGATTTTTGCGCATCGCTCATGCGGCAAATATACCTATCTTGCTACTAGCTTTTGACTGGCCGAACCGCGTGATTCGACTCGGCCCGCTTTGGTACCCATCACAGGATACCGAAGCGGATCGGATTGCTATTGAGCAATGGTTCGAGCCTTATCAGGCTGGCCGAAAGCCAATCAGCTAAGGTCAGCAACTAGTGCGTTGCGGCTACTAGCAGGAAGCGGACTGATTGCTACCTTGTAGTTTTCGTGATCGATGCCCACCGATAGAGTCACGCCGTATTTCAAGGCTTCACACATATCTTTGCTCAGCTCAAAACGCAAAAAGTGTACCGATGAAGTTTTTTCATCGTTTTCACGCTCGAGATCTTCATCAGCAATCGCGTAGACCTTCGGTGATCCTTCAACCTGAACCCAGACTTTATCTTCCACACCAATCAACTTAGCAAGGGCTATCTTGCGTTCTGCAGGGTCATCGTACTCGATCATCATCGTCGCTTTGAAGTTGCTGCCATCGGGCACAAGCGGTGTGTAGGACTCGAGCTCGTGCAGGATTCCCTCCTCTTCGAAGATCTTCTCAATACGTAACATCTCTTGTATTTGATAACGAATCGTCAATTCATCTTCAAAGATGAGCGTGACGTGATCTCCCAGAGAGAGGGTTCTCGACTTCTTGTGCTCAATCACACGTTTGCGAAAATCAGGGCGTGCTTTGGCGTAAGTTTCTAGCGTCATCAGCGAATCGCGGGTGATCTTTGGCTGTTTCATTTGAGTGTCCATCGTTAGATTCCGTATGCCATCCGTAAAAGAGTGAGGGGGTGAGCCATATTGGCTTCGTTTAACTTATTGCGTTCCATACCTTGAGCAATATGGTGACCGGCAAGCTGGCAATCGGAGGCAATCCAATCAGGTTTGCCCGCCGGATGTTCACTCATTTGCTTGAACACCGGCTTTCCGATTTTCATAGCGTTATCGAAAAATTCCTTTTTCACACCCCATGTGCCTGCATGCCCCGAACAGCGCTCGACCGTATGAACCTTTGTTTCAGGAACCTGAGATAACAAATCCTTGGTCCTCTGGCCCATGTTCTGCACACGCAAATGGCAGGCAATATGGTAGGAAACATGCCCTAAGCCCACCTTAAAACCTGTATCAAGAAGACCGTCTTTGCTGCGCTCGGTGAAGTACTCAAAGGGGTCGAACATGGCCGCTTTCACAGCCTGCGTATCGGGGCAGTTCGGAAACATCAAGGGGAGTTCTTGCTTGAACATCAGACCGCAAGAGGGGATCGCAGCAAGGATGGCGTAACCTTCGCGGGCGAGTTTGGAAAGAACAGGCATGTTTTTGGCTTTGAGTTCTGCAACACCATCGAGATCGCCAAGTTCAAGCTTCGGCATCCCGCAGCAGGCCTCTTTCTCTGCAAGTATCCAGGGAATTTGGTTGTGATCTAAAATCTTGATCAAATCCTGACCAATACCTGGTTCGTTGTAATTGACATAACACGTGGAGAAGATCGCAACTTTGCCAGGCGTGCGCGCACCGTTTTTAACGCTTGTCGAGACTGCACGCTGGGTTTGCGCCTGGCTTCGAAATGATTTGGGTGCAAATTCAGGTACCCAAGCTTCACGATGGACGCCGAGCATCGACTCGCCAAGTTTTCTTGCTGAGTCATTCTTTGCTAGCGCATTAACTGCCTGTACGACGACCGGAATCCCTGCAAGTTTGCCGTTTCGATCGGTCGATGCAAGCTGCACGTCTCTGAATTGGGTGGACGTTCCTTTTTTAAAGGCGATCGCTTTTGCACGCAACATCACATGGGGAAAGTCCAAATTCCATTCATGCGGCGGTACGTAGGGACATTTGGTGAGATAGCAAAGGTCGCACAAATAACACTGATCAACGACTTTCATGTAGTCGTTGCGGCTCACGCCGTCAACTTCCATGGTCTCTGATTCATCGACCAGGTCAAAAAGCGTAGGAAACGACTGGCATAAGCTCACGCAGCGGCGGCAGCCGTGGCAAATGTCGAAGATGCGCTCCATCTCGTCGAAGCAGGCTTTTTCGTCATAAAAAGCTTCGCTTTGCCAATCGATCGGGTGGCGTGTGGGGGCTTCGAGGGATCCTTCACGCATGGTCGGTCTCTATTTTTTGGGGGAGGGTATTGGTTTTGTAACGTAATAGGGATGCAACAGGCCAGGCCTGTCGCATCCACTGCAATGCGCTTAGGCGCTTGCGGCCAATGTGTCCAGGGCTTTCTGGAACTTGTTGGCGTGCGAACGCTCTGCCTTGGCAAGCGTTTCAAACCAATCGGCGATTTCGTCAAAGCCTTCGTCGCGAGCGGTTTTTGCCATGCCAGGGTACATGTCGGTGTACTCGTGGGTCTCACCAGCAACCGATGCCTTCAGGTTGTCAGAAGACGAACCAATGGGGAGTCCGGTTGCGGGGTCGCCAACATGCGCCAGGTAGTCGAGGTGACCGTGAGCATGCCCCGTCTCACCTTCTGCCGTCGAACGGAACAGCGTGGCTACTTCGGGCAGACCCTCAACGTCGGCCTTGTTCGCGAAGTACAAATAACGACGGTTAGCTTGGCTTTCGCCAGCAAACGCGTCCTTCAAATTTTGGTGGGTTTTGGAACCGTTAAGACTTGCCATTTGAATCTCCAAAGCAAAGTGACTTAGGCTTTTGATAAAAACTCCTTCAAATTGATTCAAAAAACAAACCAACTTGAAAGCAGGCGAATTATCAGCAAACTTCTAAATCCGACGCCAATTGAATTTTCAAATCTCTTCGATTGAAAATAATCATCGCTCTATGCTGTCGCTCCGATCACCTTTGCTGAGGGAAGCTGCAGTCTGACTGCTAGTCCACCGCTCCTGGCACGATGTAGCTCGAGCGAGCCCTGATGACGCAATACGATTCGATTGACGATGGCTAGTCCGAGGCCAGTCCCCTCACGATCGCTGCGATAAGCTTCTAAGCGTGCAAAGGGTTCAATCAAGCGTGAAAGCTCATGCTCTGGCACGCCTTCCCCGAAGTCTTCAAGCTCGAGCGAAAGCGTGCCGTCCAGACTACGTAACCTAAGGTTACCGTCCTTCTCACCATGAGATCTTGCATAGCGTGCGATGTTGGATAGCAAATTATCAAGAAGGCGGTCTACGTCGACCCTTCGGCCGAGCCAAGGTAATTGGGCAGGACAATCCAGGGAAATACGCAGTCCGTCGTCCTGCCACCGTTCGACGGCCTCACGTACGGCTGGCGCAGCATCGTCGGTATCGCTGCCCTGGAGTGCAGCCGCACGCGCGTAGTCAATAAATTGGCGTACCACGCTGTCGATTCGTTCAATATCATCGACCAGATTGGCTCTGACTTCCGGGCCAATTGACGCGAGTTCGATTTCCATACGGAGTCGGGTGAGGGGCGTACGTATGTCGTGAGATATGCCGGCAAGCGCAAGCTGCCGATCATGTTCAAGTTGTTCAAGTGCTTTGGTCATGTGATTAAACCGCCGATTCACCTCGCCAAACTCACCCGGTAAATTTTCGGGGAGCTGGGGCGAAGGGCGATGAGACTCCATGCCCGTAATGGCACGAGCCAGCGATCGCAAAGGGCGATTGATTTGTTGAGAGATAAGTACGGCACCCAGGAGCGATAAGAGCAGGACGATTGCTGCGGCCCATTCCCATGGCGGATCCAGACTGCGCTCGAGACGCTCTTGTTGCACGCCGAGCCAATAAGCTTGCCGACGAATGGTAATGCTGACCCAAAGGCCCTCGAGCCCGTTGACCGAGCCCATGATTTGGGTTCGATCACCCATCTCGAGCTTCAAAAAACGTGTGAGATTCCGCTCGGTATCGCTGCGGTCAAAGGCGACGATGTGGTCGCTATTCGATCTGGGGATCAGCCGAAGCCCCTCGCGCCGGTCAAGCAAACTCAGCAGCTCTTTGCGGCTCTCTGGGTCCGCTGTTTCAAGGGATACTTTAGTAACATTCGCAAGCGAAGCAACCTCCCACGCAACCGATTGTTCGGGTGTGGGCCCGAGGCGCTGGTTCATCACAAGCCAAGCCCCGAGCAGGCTCGCCACCAAAAGCCCAGCGATTAAAAGAAAGGTCCGCCCGAACAAACTGCTTGTCATGATCTGAGAGACTTTACGCTTAAATGGTTGTTTGCAAGCCCTACAATGTAGGCAATGAAAGACGATTCAGCTGCTTACTCGGGCTCCTTATTGGCTATATCGAGTTCCGCAACGCCCGCAGCAATGGGCCGCTTTGATGCCCATGGCCAAAGTCTATGGATTTACGCTGAAGTGGTCCTCAAAACGGGTGAAGGCTTACTAGCTGCCCTTGGGCAACACTTCAAAGGACGACCCGAGGCTCTTGAGCTCATCGTACTCGACAGAGGGCCAGGTCAATTTACCGGGCTCAGGGCAGGTATTGGCCTGGCACAGGGTTTGTCAATGGGTTGGGGTATCCCCATTTTGGCAATCGATAGTGCAAGTGTGATGGCTTGGTCGGCCTGGGAGCGTTTGACAGCTTCAACCTCGAGCGAGGGCTCGCAGATGCTCAGCCCAGCATTGCCAAGGGATCGGACACAAACGCGATTTGTGAGCATTCGAGATGCGCGGCTTGGTGCTTATTATGTGGCTGTGTTTGAGTCGCTCGAGTCGTTAGCTTCATCGGATTGCGACTCAGTCAGAGCCTTAAGTCTGGCGCAAGTTCTAGCGCTATTGCGGCAGCTTTCAGCCGGCGAGCAAGGGGATGCATTAGTCCTTATTGCAAGCGACGCCGCGTCCCATGAGCGGCTTGCCATGTGCGAGGCTGAAGCTGATGGGCAACACACACCACGCCTTAAAAAGCGAAGCCTTCACTGGATCGTTCCTGAACCGTCAAGTTTGCTTGGAGCACTGGCCCGTTTGGGGCTTAAAAGAATCGAAAACGGCGTGGTGCCCTCAAGCGCTGATGCGATTCAGGCACTTTATGTACGCGATGAGGTTGCGATGGATCTCAGTGCCCAACGAGCCTATCGTCGATCACGAAGCCTAGCCACGGAGGCTTAGCAAGCTGTAATGGTCAGCCTGCCGATTCGCAAAGCTGGTCTCCGGGGTTTGCGACCCATGAGCCTCTTGGACCTTCATCGGGTTGCCGCCATCGAGCGGCGAATTTATGATTTTCCCTGGACAGAGGGCAATTTTCGGGATTCGCTCAAGGCCGGACACGAAGGCTGGCTGCTTGAATCTATCGAAATGCCGGGCAAGCTTAGGGCTTACGCCTTGCTGATGTGGATTGTCGATGAAATTCATTTACTGAACATCTCAGTAAGCGCCGATGAGCAAGGCCGAGGCCTCGGGCGTGCTTTGATGGACTGGATCATGCAACACAGTTTTGAGGAAGGTGCACATAGCATCTTGCTCGAGGTAAGGCCAAGCAATCACGCAGCGCTCCGTCTTTACGCTGCCTGTGGGTTTGAGCAAATCGGAACCCGAAGAAGCTATTACCCTTCGCGCAGTGGTGGTAGAGAAGACGCCTGGGTGCTGCGTTGTCGTCTGGGAGCCGAGCATCCATGAACTGGTCTGATCAGCAGATTCGTGCCTGGGACGCGCTCGATTTGGGTCCGAGCTGGCAGCTTAGGACAACTGAGGCGGCGGTGGTTGAGCCAGTCGATTGGGATCAACTCCGACATCAGGTGGCAAGCTGTAAGGCCTGTGCGCTTTGGCAAAGTCGCAAGCAAACGGTATTTGGCTCAGGGACCGAGTCAGCACGCTGGGCCATTATTGGTGAGGCGCCAGGTGCGGAAGAGGATCTTCAAGGTGAGGCCTTCGTTGGCATGGCGGGGCAGCTGCTCGATCACATGCTGCTTTCCATGGGCTGGCAGCGATCGCGCGATGTCTTTATCGCCAACGTACTTAAGTGCCGGCCGCCGGGCAATCGCAATCCGAGTCCCGAGGAAGCATCAGCCTGCGCGCATCACCTAGAAGCGCAGCTACTTCGCCTAAGACCCAAGGCCTTACTCATTATGGGGCGTGTTGCTGCTCAACACCTGCTGGGCCAGGAGGCATCAATTGCCTCGCTGCGGGGTACGACCCAGCACGTGCGAATTGGCAGAGCGACACAGACGCTTGACGTTCCAGCGCTAGTGACTTATCACCCGGCCTATCTCTTGCGCAATCTTGACGACAAGGCAAAGGCTTGGGAGGACTTGCAGCGTTTCGCTGAACTGCTCGCGGCAGGTCAATGTTTGCCGTGATCAAGAATCAATGCGCGCATGTCGTGCTCCTTAGCATTTCGAAGGTAGCGCTGCCGAACCAATAACATCGTGATGGCTACGAAGGCACCAAATAGCAAGATGATGCTGTTGATATGCAGTTCAAACTTCAAGAGTAGGGCGTAAATCCCAAGCATGGTCAGCACATTGAGATTTTCATTAAAGTTTTGGACGGCGATCGAGTGTCCGGCGCTCATCAATACATGGCCCCGGTGTTGCAACAATGCGTTCATAGGCACCACAAAAAAGCCAGCCAAACCGCCTACCAGGATGAGTAAAGTATAAGACGCGGGAAGTGAGGTCACCAGGGTCATGCTTGGCACTAAAACGCCCATGGCGATGCCTAGTGGGATAACCCTCGGCGAACGGCGCAGGGTAATAAATCGTGCCGCCAGCATCGCGCCGACAGCGATGCCCAGGGCAACAACACCTTGCAGAATCGCAGCTCTGTTGAGTGGAAGACCTAATTGCTGCTTTGCCCATTCCAAGACGATAAATTGCAGGACTGCACCTGCGCCCCAGAAAAGCGTCGTCACCGCCAGCGAGATCTGACCGAGCTTGTCCCTCCAAAGCGTCATGTTGCAGCGCCAAAACTCTCGGACTAGGACGATCGGATCGGTATGCTGCTTTTGATAGCGTGCCCCTGTGTCGGGAATACGCAAATTGATGAGTGCAGCCAACAAGTACACAAAGCCGATCACAACGATGGCACCGGTGGCGGGCGAATAAACACCCGGGATTCCGAGTCCAACGATAAGTGTCGAAACCGAAGGACTAATAAGCGCTCCGCCGACCACCGTACCGAGAATGATCGACCCAACCGTTGTCCCTTCAATCCAACCGTTTGCGGCTACAAGTTTGCTGGGTGGAAGCAATTCGGTAAGTATTCCGTATTTGGCGGGCGAATACGCTGCCGCGCCCAAGCCGACCACGGCGTAGGCGAGCAGGGGGTGGACGCTGGCAAACATCATTGCGCATCCCAGAACCTTGATGGCATTGGTGTAGAACATCACTTTGCCTTTTGGCAATGCATCCGCGAAAGCACCAACGAAAGGGGCAAGCACCACATAGCTGACCGTGAAAAAAAGCTTCAACATGGGCTTCATCCACTCGGGTGCCGTCATTTCAATCAGCAGGGCGATCGCGGAGATGAGAAGCGCGTTATCGGCAAGCGAAGAAAAGAACTGCGCCGCCATAATCGTGTAAAAGCCTTTGTTCATGTGGCCGCGGTTATACCATGGCAATCACGCTTTGAGTACAGGAAATGACGATGGCTAGACCGCTTCGCGCGTTAATTGATGTTTCAAGTATGCGAAATAACTTACTGTTTTTTCGTAAACAACTTGGTTCTGTTCGGTGCTGGGCGGTGGTTAAGGCCAATGCCTACGGGCATGGGTTTGAGGCTGCTTTGCAAGCCCTTGGGCAGGCCGACGGCCTGGCACTCATCGAGCCCGATCTTGCGCTGGAACTGCGCGATAGGGGTTGGCGCAAGCCTATTCTCTTGATGGAGGGGGTTTTTGAAGAGGCTGATGTCTTGGCCTGTGTGGAGGCAGGCATCGATATGGTTGTGCACTCAGCTTGGCAGCTCGAACTGGTCGAGTCGGGTCGTTATGCCTCGTCACTGCGGGAGCGCGGCCCGCGGCTTTGGGTCAAGTTCAACAGTGGTATGAATCGCTTAGGATTTTCAGTGGCCGAGGGTTTGCGTCATCTCAAACGGCTTCGACATGCGGGCTTTCGCCTCGGCGCGCTTGCTCACTTTGCCAATGCCGACGCGCTTGAGGCTGATGTGCAAAGCGAGCAAGCGATGGTGGGGCTTTTGAGGGCTGTAAAAGCCCTCGACCAAGAAATCCCTTGTAGTTTTTCAAATTCGGCAGCGTCTCAGCGTCTGTTGCCCACAAGAGGGGGTCGAGTAAGCATTCAACGCCCTGATTTGCCCGAGCCCCTCGGAGCAGACTGGCTACGATTGGGGATCGCGTTGTATGGGGGATCTGCGTTTGATGGTACGAAAGCATGCGATCTTGGCCTTGCCCCGGTTATGCGGCTTGAAACAAGAGTCTTAGCCATTCAAAGCCTTGAGCCCGGCGATCGGGTTGGCTATGGCGGGCGCTTTGTTGCCGAGCGCCCCAGTCGCATTGCAGTGCTTGCTTGCGGCTATGCCGACGGTTATCCGAGGCAGGCGCCTGACGGCACGCCGGTTTGGATAGCGGGTCATCTCTGCCCGCTAGCAGGCAGGGTGTCGATGGACATGCTCAGCGTCGATGTGACCGACTATCCGGACGTCGGCGTGGGCGCGCCGGCGCAGCTCTGGGGTGATAGCTTGCCGGTGGACCAAGTCGCAGCCGCTGCGGGGACGATTGGCTATCAGCTTTTGAGTGGCCTCACCGCAAGAGTGCCTCGTGTGCTTATCAACCAGGTGCACGAAGAGGGTGTATGAAACAAGCCCGAAGCAAAGTGCTTTACGAATGTTCGGCCTGTGCGACCCAAGTACCCAAGTGGGTTGGGCAGTGCTCGGGTTGCCAAGCCTGGAACACATTGAGTGAGGTTCGGGTCGAGAAATCACCTGCACACCGCTACGAGTCGCTTGCACCTGTGTCTGAAGTGGTCACTATGACCTCGGTCGAAGTGGTCGATATGGACCGCTTCTCAAGCGGTTCGCTTGAATTTGATCGGGTCTTGGGTGGAGGCTTTGTGCAGGGGGCGGTTGTCTTGATCGGCGGAGACCCCGGCATCGGCAAGTCGACCTTGCTGTTGCAGACCGCGGCACATGTTTCTCAGGCGCAGTCTCGGGTTCTTTATGTCAGCGGGGAAGAGTCACTGGCGCAGATTGCCATGCGTGCTCAACGGCTTGGACTTGGCAGTGCTCCGATCGATCTCCTAGCAGAGATTTCACTTGAAAAAATTATTCAAGTGATTTCAGAGCGTAAGCCTTTGTTTGTCGTCATTGATTCGATTCAAACTTTATTCACCGATGCACTCAGCGCTGCGCCGGGATCGGTTTCTCAGGTGCGCGAATGTGCCGCCCAACTCACGCGCTGTGCCAAGCAAGGCGCGAGCACGCTTGTGATGATCGGCCACGTAACCAAAGAGGGCAGTCTTGCGGGACCGCGTGTGCTCGAGCATATGGTCGACGCAGTGTTGTACTTTGAGGGCGATAGCCACTCGTCATTTCGCCTGGTTCGAAGCTTCAAGAATCGGTTCGGCTCATCCAATGAACTCGGCGTGTTTGCAATGACAGAGCGAGGTCTGCGTCCGGTAGCCAATCCGTCGGCGATTTTTCTATCCCAGCACCTTAAACCTGTTCCCGGATCGGCGGTGCTGGTTACTCAAGAGGGGAGTCGGCCGCTGCTTGTTGAGATCCAGGCCTTGCTCGATGCAAGTGCCGGGATGCAAGCGCGCAGGCTGGCGGTCGGCCTCGATGCCCAGCGTCTTGCCTTGCTCCTGGCAGTCTTGCATCGCCACGCCGGAATTGCCTGCCATGATCAGGATGTATTTTTGAATGCGGTTGGCGGCGTCAGGATTAATGAGCCTGCTGCTGATCTGGCAAGTTTATTTGCGATAGTTTCATCGTTTAAAAACAAAGCTTTGGAAAAAGATATTGCTGTCTTTGGTGAAGTAGGCTTGGCCGGTGAAATTAGGCCTTGTCCGCGTGGTCAGGATCGGATTCGCGAGGCAGCTAAGTTGGGCTACCAACGTTTGATCGTCCCCAAAGCGAATCTGCCAAAGGCAGCTATCGAGGGTTTGCAAATCGTGGGCGTTGATCGCCTTGATCAAGCGATTGACGTTTTGTGGACGGGCTGAATACCCGGGGCTACTCGCGGGCGCTCGATCAAGGCGCGAGCGCTCGGTCAAAGCGTGCTCGCAAGCTCGGGCACTCGGTCATCGCATGGGTAATGGCGTGCGCGCAAGCTCGGGCACTGCGCAAGCTCGACTCCAGGCTTGCAGGCAGGCTCTGCCCACTGCCGTCGCCAACCCAGTCTCCCGCCAACCAAAGCGATGCTGCTTTAAATCGATCGAAAGCTGGCCAATGCATGCCATGAGTTGAAGGTGTGGCGGCTTGTCGCTCATAAATGTCTTTAAAGTCAGCCGCTTGTATCCCAAATCTTCCTTGAATTTCGTCGGCTTCGCGACGTGCCTCGCTCGCGTCTCGCTGAGCTGAAAGGACAAGCCCCGCGCAATCGCTACCGCTTCTAGGAAAAAGCCAGGCGGCCGCTCCCTGCTCGCGCAAAAGAAGTTCTGGCCTACGCTGCTTGTCGGACATGGTCTTTCTCGGTAGCAGTATCCAGCGGGTGAGTATGCCAAGCGGCTTTGGAAGCTCGCTCAATCGTTTCGCAAGTGAAGCAAGCGAAGGCATGTTGTCGCAGGATAAGGAGGCTTGCACAAGCGCAAGCGCTTGCTCGGGGCTGAGTGCTAGCACGATGTGGTCGAAAGGTCCCTCGAGCTGCTCGCTTCCCGCGATTTGTAACCACCAGCCAGAGCTTGGGTCACTGTGGTCCCCACCCCTGTCGTCTGGCCTGACATTGGTCGAAATAAGCTTGAGCACCCGGCTTGAACCATGGAGTTCGAGTGGACCCGAGCGATCGCGCTCGCCCGAGTCAGTTTTACCCTCAAGCAGCGGCTTTACAAGCAATTCGCCCAAATCGCAGCGCTGTTGCAGCCAGTGGCTTGCGTCGAGCTCGGCACTCGCCATCGCCTCGTTTAGGACTGTGCTCAGTCGCAGTGCACAGGCTTGCTCGCGTGGGCAGTTCAAGGCGGATTCACAAAGCGCTGCGATCCATCGCTGAACAAGACTTTGCTTGAGTTGGAGCGGATCAAGCCAGTCGTTGACAGCACAAGAAGCTCGCGGCGGATCGGACTTTGCAAAACGCATCAGGGCTGCGAGTTCATATAGACTCTTAAGAGGGATGCGCTTTGCACCCTGTAGCCAGGCAAGTTGAGCGAGGCTAAGGGCAAGCGCCTTACGCAGCCTGCCTGGTTGGCTGTGCCCGCCGAGTGCGACTGCCTGCCATTGCTGCAAAGCTTTTGCTTGCGCAAGCCGCATACGCTTGTATGGGCCCTCGTTTTGCGCGGTCTTCGTGGCTTGGCCCCCAACCTGAGCTGGCCCTTCGCCAAGACTTTGCCGGATGTCGAAATCAGGCGACCGGAAGACGGCATGCTGTGGATCACCATAGCGTGCGAAAAGTTCACGAAAACAAGCATAAGCGCCAACGATTAGATGCTGGCCATTGTCTAAGCTGTGAACCTTGCCACCGAGGCTGATTTGCAGGCCTCTTGCTCGGCCGCCCACATATTTTGTGGCCTCATATACTTTGGGACTCAGCCCTGCATCTTGTAGCAAACGCGCGCAACTGAGTCCCGCCCAACCGGCGCCAATCACAGCGATTCGGACTGCTCGACGATTCATAGCCCAGGAGCGATGTCAGGGCAGAGGTAAGTGGGGAGGCCTGGCTAGAAGCCAAGTTCGCCAGGCTAAGTAGAGCTTACGTAAAGGCGTGATCGAGACACGTTGGTGCATGACTTGGAAGCGTTCTTCCTCAATGCAAACCAATAAATCATGGTAAATCGCAGCCATGATCAAGCCAGGGCGCTGTGCCCGTCGAGCCGCGCTTGGCAAATGTTCAAAGGCCTCGGACATGGCTTGGCGAGCGGCTAATGCGGCGCGTTGAAGGACCGGCCCAAGATTCACATCGGCACGGCAGGCGATGATGTTGTCCTCAGCCAAAGCCGCCTCAACAAGCCATTGTTGCGGCAGGTAAAGTCGTCCTCGCCGCGCGTCTTCACCCACATCCCGAATGATGTTAATCCATTGCAATCCCCGCCCCAAGGCAATGGCATAGCTATCAAGCGCTTCTGACCAGCTACCTGGGTTTGCTTGAAAAATCCGCGCGGCCAATTGCCCCACTGCGCCTGCAACCCGATCTAAGTACACCCAAAGTGCGGCTTCGTCGGGATAACGCCGAAGCATCAAGTCCATTCGCATACCATCTAAGATAGCGTGAAATCTGCCGACAGGCAGCTCGAGTACTCGCACGTGCGGCGCAAGCGCCATTGTCACCGGATGGCTGGGTTTACCAAGCGCCATCTGGTTAATTTCTCCCTCCCACCAGTCCAGTTTTCGCGCCGCCAAGTCGGCGTCTGAACATTCGTCGACCACGTCGTCAACTTCGCGGCAAAAAGCGTAAAGCGCCATCATCGCCGCGCGCATAGGCTCTCTCAAGTAAAGAAAGCTGTAGTAAAAGCTTGAGCCACTCGCGGCAGCTTTCTCTCGACAGTAGACATCGGGGCTCATGCTTGCTTTCCTTGGATATGGTCCTGATGGGCTGGCTCAGGCATCGGAGGAAAGTCCGAAGATCCAATCGCGAAGCAGCCGAAACGCGCCAGTACCCCTCAAAGCCTTACCGATGCTAGGGCGATCCATCACAGGATCAGGTGATCGACTCATCGCCCGCGCGATGCTTGCAGCCGCGGCAATAATGGCCCTTAATTCCAGCGCTAAACGCAAAGGCAGCGCCGCAGCTAAATGCTGGTTTAGTCGGAGCTGCTCTGACTGAGTCCTTGCTGAAAGCCGTACCCATTGCCTTATGCTGTCGGGTAATTGGCCCTCGGCGCAAAAACGAAACCAATCGGCGGCCTGATAGCCCATCGCTCGCAGCTCGCATGCAGGGACATAAATGCGGCCGCGTTTGGCGTCGATTGCGCAATCCTGCAACATGTTGAGACGTTGTAGGGCGGTACAAATCGCATCGGAAGCCTGTAAACAGGAGGCGCCTTCGACCCGATGCAGTGCGAGCAGCATCCTTCCGACACTCGCCGCTGAACCGCGACAGTAGCAGTCAAATTGCTCGGCTGTTTCGGGCCAAAAGCCACGCGCGTCCCAAGTAAAGGCAGCGAGCATGAGTTGCATCTCAGAAGTAATGTGGGTTTGTTGATCCAGGCCTTGCATATGCCAATCTTCGCATAGCCCTTTCGCTTTGTCGGCTAGTCCGGCAGCTCTCAACCATGGTCCGGGCTCTGAGCCGGCAAGCATGTTTGAGAGTTCTTTCAAAAAAGCGAGCCGCTGCCCGACAGTCCAAGATCCCTCGTCGGCAAGATCGTCCGCAAAGCGGGCCAATCCGTAAATCGTCATGACCTTGCTTCGAATATCGCGCGGCAATAAAACCGAGGCGACTGGAAAATTCTCCGCATGATCAACGCCGTGAAAAAAGCGCAGTGCGCCCTTCGATGGGCTTGCACGCGTGGTAGGACTTGTTGGTGAAATCACTGGATGGCGGCAGGTTTTGGCAGTTTCTAAGCAGGGAAAAGAGGCTTCATTATGGGCGAGTTGTTGAAGGCAGTTACACTACCCATTGAGCGGCCGTGGCGGAATTGGTAGACGCACCAGGTTTAGGTCCTGGCGCTGAAAGGCGTGAAGGTTCGAGTCCTTTCGGCCGCACCAGCGGTAATCTTCCCAAAAGAGCATTGGGCAGTTTTTTTCGGAATCTTATTTTTGTCATGAAGTGAATGGGTTATGAGCACGATAGAAGTGATTGAAGGCCTGCAACGACGGGCAGCCTTATCGGTGTCAACGGCTGAGCTTGAGCGGCGCGCAGTGACCAAGCTGAAGCAGATAGCACGTACCGCCAAGATGCAGGGGTTTAGGCCCGGCAAAGTGCCTATGAAGATGATCGAATCGATGTATGGCGGAAGCACGAGAAGCGAGATTCTTTCTGACCTTATCTCAGAGGCCTTTTCTAAGCTTGCCCAGGAGCAGCAGCTTCGCGTGGCTGGTGCGCCCGACGTCGCGCCACAAGGCGAATTGCAATTTGACAGCCCGAGCTTGGAGTTCTCTGCAAGTTTTGAGGTCTATCCTGAAGTCAGTCTTGGACCGGTTGCCGAGCTCGAAGTCGAGCGAATCCACACGCAGGTCGGTGAGGCAGAAATCGAGAAAACCGTCGAAGTTCTAAGAAAGCAACGTGTGAGCTGGCATGAGGTCGACAGGGCCCCAGCGAGTGGTGACCAGGTCACCATTGATTTTCGTGGAACCTTAGACGGTGTTGCCTTCGAGGGCGGAAGCGCCGAGGGTTTCAGCGTCGTTCTGGGTGAAGGTCGCATGCTCCCTGATTTTGAAAAGGGCTTGCTCGGGCAAGCCAAAGGGCTTGGCTTGCAATTTCCGGTGCAGTTCCCCGAAAACTATGGCGCTGAACAGCTCGCTGGAAAACTGGCTAACTTCGAGGCAACGATCCATAAAGTTGAAGAGCCAGTGCTCCCCGATGTAAACCAAGACTTCGCGCAACAGCTCGGTGTTCCCGACGGTGATATCGAGAAATTGCGTGCTGAGATTAGAAAGAATTTAGAACGTGAGGTGGCACAGCGAGTCAAGGCTCGGGTTAAGGCGGCTGTCATGGACGCGTTACCCAAGGTTTCTTCCTTTGATCTGCCCAAGGCCTTGATCGAGTCCGAAATTGACGCCTTGGCCGAACGAGCAAAGCAGGATCTCGCAGAACGTGGCATCGATGTGAAGCAAATGCCTATTCCTCGCGAGGCTTTCGAAGATTCGGCGAAGAAACGGGTGCAAATCGGCTTGATCGTGAGCGAGCTCGTTAAGCAGCAGCAGCTACAGCCTAAGCCCGAGCAGGTTAGGGCGATTGTCGAGGAAGCGGCTGCGTCCTATGAAAACCCGGCAGAGGTCATTCGCTATTACTTTAGCGACCGGCAACGTTTAGCCGAAGTCGAAGCTTTAGCGATTGAGCAAAATGTGGTGGACTACGTTTTGCAACACGCCAAGGTCTCCGACAAAGACTTAGCCTTCGATGAACTGATGCAACAGGCGGCGTGACATGACAAGAAATAGTCTGGTTGAGGATCTGGTCAACGCGCATCTGGCAACTCGGGCCATGTCTCATGGCTCTGCGCTCGATACCCAAGCGCTCGGCATGGTCCCAATCGTGGTCGAGCAAAGCGGACGGGGTGAGCGGGCCTATGATATTTACTCGAGGCTTTTGCGCGAGCGGGTGATTTTCTTGGTCGGGCCTGTCATGGATGTGACCGCTAATCTCGTCGTCGCACAATTACTGTTCCTGGAATCAGAAAACCCTGACAAAGATATTTCTTTTTATATCAATTCGCCTGGTGGTTCGGTGTCTGCCGGTATGGCCATGTTTGACACCATGCAATTCATCAAGCCCGATGTGTCGACGCTCTGTATGGGGATTGCAGCGAGCATGGGTGCTTTTTTGCTGGCCGCAGGAGCAAAAGGAAAGCGTTTTGCGCTGCCCAATGCGAGGATCATGATCCACCAACCCTCTGGTGGGGCCCATGGACAAGCCTCAGACATCGAGATCCAGGCTAGAGAAATTCTGTATTTACGCGAACGGCTCAACCGGATTTTGTCAGAACGAACCGGGCAAGCGATTGAGCGGATTGAGCGTGATACCGATCGTGACAACTTCATGTCTGCTGACGATGCGGTAAGCTATGGTCTCATCGATCGGGTATTGAGTAATCGCAGCGAAGGTGCACCGTCGGCATGAGTGAAAAAAAGGGTAGCAGCGAAAAGCTGCTGTACTGTTCGTTTTGTGGCAAAAGCCAAAACGAAGTTCGCAAACTTATCGCAGGCCCTTCGGTCTTTATTTGCGATGAGTGCATCGACCTTTGTAACGATATTATTCGTGATGAAGCGCAGGCCGAAGGTACTTCGGGCTCGGGCGATGGTCTGCCTACCCCAACCGAAATTCGCGACATTCTCGACCAGTATGTCATTGGGCAAGAACACGCAAAAAAGGTGCTGGCTGTCGCCGTATACAACCACTACAAGCGGCTCAAGCATCAGGGTGATAAAGACGAAGTGGAGCTCGCCAAGAGCAATATTTTGCTCATAGGGCCTACGGGCTCAGGCAAGACCTTGCTCGCGCAAACGCTTGCTCGATTACTCAACGTTCCCTTTGTTATAGCTGATGCGACTACGCTCACCGAAGCGGGTTATGTTGGTGAAGATGTTGAAAACATCATCCAAAAGCTTTTGCAAAACTGTGCCTACGATGTTGAAAAGGCGCAGCACGGCATTGTTTATATCGATGAGATCGACAAGATTTCCCGCAAATCAGACAACCCCTCGATCACCCGTGATGTTTCAGGCGAGGGTGTTCAACAGGCTTTATTGAAGTTGATCGAAGGTACGGTTGCCGCGGTTCCTCCTCAAGGCGGACGAAAGCATCCCAATCAGGATTTTGTACAAATCGACACCACGCATATTCTCTTTATTTGTGGCGGCGCCTTTGATGGTCTTGAGAAAGTCATCCGTGATCGTTCGGAGCGATCGGGCATTGGATTTAGCGCGAGCGTGCGAAGTGCCTCTGAGCGCAAGGTTGGCGAACTATTGCAAGATATAGAACCTGAAGACCTGATCAAGTTTGGTTTGATTCCTGAACTCGTCGGTCGATTGCCTGTGATTGCCACACTCGACGAACTGACCGAAGAGGCTCTTGTTGATATTTTGATCACCCCCAAGAATGCCTTGGTTAAGCAATACGCTCGACTGTTTGCGATGGAAAACGTCGAGCTTGAGATTCGACCTGAGGCTTTGCATGCGATCGCGCGCAAGGCTATCAAACGCAAGACCGGTGCACGTGGACTTCGCTCGATTCTTGAGGCTTCGCTGCTCGATGTGATGTTCGATCTTCCTGGGCAGCAGCACGTAGCGAAGGTTGTTCTCGATGAAAATGCAATCGAAGCCGGTGCAAAACCCCTCCTGATCTACGCTGAAACCGCCAAGGTTGCCGGTTCAAATTAAACTAGGGCTATGACCGATCCGCAAGTTTTCCGAGGGCTAATGAGTCTCTCGGCAGTCGTGCGGCCTTGACCCATGGAGTAAAGCCAAGATGAGCCAAGAAAACCTAAAAGGACTTCCTCTGTTGCCATTGCGTGATGTAGTGGTCTTCCCGCATATGGTGATCCCACTTTTTGTTGGGCGACCCAAATCGATCAAAGCGCTTGAAAGTGCCATGGAGCAGGGGCGATCGATCATGTTGGTTGCCCAGCGCAACGCTTCTAAAGACGATCCAAGCGCTGACGACATCCATCGTTTAGGTTGCGTTTCGAATATCCTGCAAATGCTCAAATTGCCCGACGGCACAGTCAAGGTGCTTGTGGAAGGGGTTCAGAGGGCAAAGATCGACGAAGTCCATAGCGATGATCCGCACTTCACCTGCGACTACAAGCTGGTTGAGGTTGCGGCTGGAAGTTCGCCAGAAATTGAAGCCTTGCGCCGCGCAATCCTGACCCAGTTTGATCAGTATGTAAAACTGAACAAGAAGATTCCTCCCGAGATTCTCGCTTCCTTGGGCAGCATCGATGAACCAGGTCGTATGGCAGACACGGTCGCTGTGCATTTGCCGGTGAAAATCGAACAGAAGCAAGAAATCCTGGAGACCTTTCCTGTTCACGACAGGCTTGAGAAGCTTCTTGCCTTGATCGAATCCGAACTCGACATTTTGCAGGTTGAGAAGCGTATCCGTGGCCGAGTCAAGCGTCAGATGGAAAAATCTCAGCGCGAGTACTACCTCAACGAGCAGGTCAAAGCCATACAAAAAGAGCTCGGCGAGGGTGAAGATGGCGCCGACATGGAGGAGATTGATAAGAAGATCAAGGCGGCCAGGATGCCCAAAGAGGCGCTCAAAAAGGCCGAAGCCGAGTTTAAAAAACTACGCTTGATGTCGCCGATGTCAGCCGAAGCAACCGTGGTTAGAAACTATATCGATACGATTACTGGATTGCCTTGGCGAAAGAAGAGCAAGGTCAGCTCAGACCTCACGAAAGCTGAAGAAATCCTCGATCAGGATCACTTTGGCCTTGAGAAGGTTAAGGAGCGCATTCTTGAGTATCTCGCGGTGCAACAACGCGTTGATAAGGTCAAGGCACCTATTCTTTGCCTCGTTGGGCCCCCAGGCGTTGGCAAGACCTCGCTTGGTCAGTCGATGGCCAAGGCAACCAATCGAAAATTTGTTCGTATGGCGCTTGGCGGCGTCCGCGATGAAGCGGAGATTCGTGGTCATCGGCGCACTTACATCGGCTCGATGCCCGGAAAAATCCTGCAAAATCTCACGAAAGTCGGCGTGAGAAACCCCTTATTCTTGCTCGATGAAGTCGATAAGCTTGGCATGGACTTTCGTGGAGATCCGGCAAGCGCATTGCTTGAGGTGCTCGATCCTGAGCAAAACAGCACCTTTGTCGATCACTATGTTGAGGTCGAGTACGACTTATCGGATGTGATGTTTGTAGCGACCGCTAATACCCTCAACATTCCCCC
>VGHV01000006.1 GCA_016868095.1 Betaproteobacteria bacterium | reverse complement strand
GATAATGAGACATTGATTGCCGAAAGTCTTCCGGAAGATCAGCTTCGTTTAGCAGTTGCTGACTCATGATGCGCGGATGCGTGTTGCAAGCTAAAACATCTGCTTCTTGAAACGATCCAGATTTGAGTATCACACCCTGAGCTCGACCTCGATCGTGAACAATCCGATGAACAGGCTCATCGCGATGCAAGCCAACCCCTAATTGTTCGCAGGCTTGAACCATTGCCTGGGTGATTGATCCCATGCCACCGATCGCATGTCCCCATTGACCTTGCTTGCCGTTAACACCGCCAAAGCAATGGTGGAGTAATACATAGGCTGAGCCAGGCATGCGCGGTGTGCCAAGATGCCCCACCACGGCGTCAAAGGAAAAGAGCGCTTTCACCGCATCGCTCTCAAACCATTGCGACAAGTGGTCCTCAGCGCTTTCCCCCATTAATCGGAGCAAGACCTGTCGATCGGCAGCGCTGAGTTGACCCAAATCGCGCAGCCGCGCAAAAGCTTCGCTACTGTTCTTAAGCCAATTGCGCCATGATGACTCCGCTTCCCAAGCCGGTGGTACCTCCCTCGCGAGCTTAGCTAGTGCCTGCCCCATACGCTCGAGCTGCGCATAATAAGCAGGTAGCGCAGCAGCGTCTTTTTCCGAAACTTTCGCAAATGAGGCCTGTGTTGCGGCCAAACCACCGCCAGCGCTTAGGCTTTTGCCATCTTCAAGCGGTAGAAAATTAGACAAAGGGCGTTCAACAATCCTTAGTCCAAAGTCGCGCAATCGCATGTCCTCGATGATTGCCTCATCAAGCAAGCTCACCGTATAGCTGGCAATCGAATTGCGAAATCCCGGATAAAAGCTGTCGGTAATCGCCGCACCCCCTAAGACGGAGCGTTTTTCATAAACATCAACGCTCCACCCTGCCCTTGCCAAATAAAAGGCGCAAACAAGACCGTTATGACCCGCGCCAATCACAATCGCTCGGCCGGCGCTTGAATCCTTCTTTTTCATTAATCATTCACAAAGTAACGAAGCATGCGTATAGTGCCAGCCCTGAGATGACATACAAGGTAATCTTTTTCGGCGGAACAGGCGATTTGGCATGGCGAAAGCTCATGCCAGCGATGTATGAGGCCTTTCGACATGGTGCACTTCCCAGCGAAGGTCGGATTCTCGCAGCAGCCAGAGAGCGCCACGATGACGCCAGTTATAGACTGTGGCTGGCTGAGCGATTTTCTGAACTATCTTGGGCTGAACCCTTTTGCGAGCAGGCCTTTGCTCAGTTCGCCGAACAATTACACTACCTGCCCATGGATCTTTCCGATCCACAGAGTTATACCCAGCTTCGGACATGGATCGACCGCGAACCAGCCGACGCTATCGTCATTTATCTGGCGACAGCGCCAAAGCTATTTACCCAAATCTGTCTCTCGCTTGGTAAGGCAGGTTTGAATCGATCCTCCATTCGGATCGTTCTAGAAAAACCACTTGGACATGACTTGAAGTCGGCCATTGAGATCAACGAGGCAGTCCTTTCAGTATTCAAAGAGCAGCAGGTTTTCCGAATCGACCATTATCTTGGCAAACAATCGGTGCAGAATTTAATGGCACTTCGATTTGGCAACTCGCTTTTTGAGCCGCTTTGGCGCCGCGAATGGATTTCGAGCGTACAAATTACTATTGCAGAAGATTTGGGCGTTGAAAAACGCGGCGCCTACTATGACCACAGCGGTGCGCTCAGAGATATGGTTCAGAACCATCTCTTACAATTGCTTTGCATGGTTGCCATGGAACCGCCGTCCAGTGATGACGCCGATTCGGTGCGCGATGAAAAGTTAAAAGTGTTGCGAAGCCTTCGTCCTTTTAGCGCTGCCGACGTCGCCCAGTATGTCGTGCGAGGCCAGTATCGGGCAGGAAGCATTGCGGGTCATGCGGCCAAGGCTTATCGCGATGAGCCTGGCGTCGACCCAGAAAGCACAACAGAAACCTTCGTCGCACTTCGCGCCGAGGTCGAAAACTGGCGTTGGGCCGGCGTGCCTTTTTTCCTGAGAACGGGTAAGCGATTAGCAACACGTGGGGCCGAAATCGTCATCAATTTTCGACCTGTTCCACATTCTATTTTTCAGGCGCCGATTGGCTCAGAAAACAACCGCCTCGTCATTCGCCTGCAACCCGAAGATTCGATCGAGCTTCATTTGCTTGCAAAGGCTTCAAGACGCGACCGAGCAGAACAAGGTCGGCTTGCGCCGGTTGCGCTGGACTTAGATTTCAAAGAGGCCTTTGGTTCTCAGAGCATCGAGGCCTATGAGCGTTTATTGCGAAAAGTTATCGCCGGTCGGCTTGACCTTTTTGTGCGCTTTGATGAGCAACGAGCGGCGTGGTCATGGGTCATGCCGATTCTTGAAAACTGGGGCCAACACCCTGAAACCTGCAGACCCTATGCGGCTGGCACTTGGGGCCCCCCTGCAGCAAGCGCTCTCACGGCTCGCGAAGGCATCACCTGGCCGGAAGAACGCTGAACTTTGACCTGACAACAGGTTCACTTTGACGCGACAACAGGTTCTCTTTGACGCGACAACAGGTTCTAAAAGCTATATAAATTTCCTCATGGCAGACTTAGCCCTCAACGCTGAGCGGTGAAGGCGCGCTCAAGGGCCTGAGCCTGGCTCGCTAAATCACGAATCAATAGCCAGTCGCCTGCTGCAAGCGCCGTTGCAGGAATCATCCAACTGCCACCAACGCAAGCGACATTGCTCAAGGCCAGATAGTCCCTGGCCTTGCTGACATCGATACCCCCTGTGGGGCAAAACATGGTCTCAGCAAATGGACTTGCGAACGACTGTATCAGTCGAATGCCGCCGATGGCTTCAGCAGGAAATAGCTTTACAAAATAGAACCCATCACGATTAGCCTGCATCAACTCACTAGCACTTGCAATCCCGGGTAGCAAGTCAAGGCCATGTTTCCGACAGGTCTCGCCCAATTCAGGGTCATAACCAGGACTCACGGCAAACTGAGCACCTGCATCGACCACCGCCGACACCTGGCTGATCTGCCTGAGCGTACCCGCGCCAATGAATAGCTCAGGAAAGCGCTTTCTTAAGCTGCTTATGGCGTCAAGTGCACAGGCCGTGCGAAGCGTAATTTCAAGCACAGTGAGCCCTGCCTCAAGAAGCGCCTCCGCCAGCGGTATCGCCTGATCCATGTCCTTGATCACCATCACAGGCACGACCGGCCCTCGGGCCACCATATGCTTGAAAACCGCCGGCAAGTCTTGCTCGCGCTTCAAAGAGCGAGCCGATGCCTCGGTGGTTTTGCCTTGAGCGGACAAGGCGATCGCCCCGGCTTGAACTGAATCGATGGTTTTGCTTTGATTTACCAACTACACGCCCCTTGCTCTGGATTTGATAACTGTTTTCTTAGCTCTGTAAACAACGCGCGACCAAGACTTCCATCTTGTTTGTCATGCTTTGAATCATGAGCGGACAGATGATGATCGCGTCGACGCCTTAGTTCATCATCGGGGACATGACATTGCAAGATGCCTTTGCTGGCATCAAGATGAATCATATCGCCGTCGCAGAGCCATTGAATCGGCCCTGACTCGCTAGCCTCAGGCCATAAATGAATCGCAGACGGGATCTTGCCCGATGCGCCGCTCATGCGACCATCGGTCACAAGCGCCACGCGAAAGCCTTTTTTTTGTAACACTGAAAGCGGTGGCGTCAGCTTATGTAACTCGGGCATACCATTTGCTCGCGGTCCCTGCCCTCGCAAGACTGCGACAAAGTCACGCTCAAGTTCACCCGCCTCAAAGGCTCGAAGAAACGCCTCTTGTGTTTCGAAGACCAAAGCGGGCGCAAATACCTCCCAATGAGCCTGCGGAACCGCAGAGGTCTTTATGACTGCTCGCCCCAAATTACCCTGCAGCAGACGTAAACCACCTTGTGCATCAAAAGGATTGCGATAACTGCGAAGGACCGATTCGTCGGCGCTTTGCCGATTGACAGCTTGTAGTCGTTCAGCCATGGTCTCGCCAGTTGCTGTAAGAACCTCGCCAAATAAAAGTCCAGCATCGAGTAGTTGAGCTAGTATATAGAGCGGTCCACCAGCGGCTTGCATCGCATTCACATCAGCCTCACCATTCGGATAAACCCTCGCAAGCAAGGGTGTGATCGCAGATAAGGCATCAAAATCGTCCCAGTCGATAACAATCCCTGCAGCCCTTGCGACTGCCACCCAATGGATGAGATGGTTGGTTGAACCGCCAGTTGCCAAAAGCGCAAGCATGGCATTCACAATCACCCTTTCATCGACCAACTCACCAATGCCCAAAAGCTTCGCTTTGCCTGCGCGGGCTTGCTGAACATGGTCGATCAATGCAGCGACTGCTGCCTCATCGTGGATCAATCGCTCCTGGCTTGCGGGCAAGGCAAATGCTGCACCAGCTACATGTAGTCCCATGGCTTCTAAAAGCATCTGGTTGCTATTGGCTGTGCCGTAAAACGTGCACGTACCGGGAGCATGGTAAGCCTGGGATTCGGCTTCAAGCAATTCATCACGTCCTAGAAGACCTTGAGCATAACGCTCACGAATCGTGCTTTTTTCTTGATTTGATAAGCCCGAAGGCATAGGGCCCGCTGGCATAAACAAGGTGGGCAGATGACCAAAATGCAATGAACCAATCAATAAGCCTGGCACAATCTTGTCGCATACACCAAGACAAAGGCTCGCGTCGAAAACTTCATGTGAGAGGCCAATGGCTGTTGCTTGTGCGATGAGATCTCGTGACAAGAGACTCAATTCCATGCCGCGTCTGCCCTGGGTAATACCATCGCACATGGCAGGCACACCACTTGCTACCTGAATGCTGGCACCTCGTTGCGCTGCCCATTGCCTGATTCGCTGCGGATAGGCAGCGTAGGGTTGATGTGCAGAAAGCATATCGTTATAGGCGCTAATGACAGCAAGATGGGGTGCACGCTCAAAACGAAGCTTTAACTTATCGGAAGCAGGCATTGCAGCCCAGGCATGCGCAAGATTGGCACAGCCCATGTGGTCGCGTATCGGAGGCCTGTCGCGCTCGTTTGCAATTTGCTCAAGATAAGCCGCTCGCCCTGCTCGGCTGCGTCTTCTTATGCGGTCGGTGACCGAAGCAAGCTTGGGATTCATGCTATATCCTCCTTGGACGAATCAAGGCTCAAACGGTGCGAGATTGCAGGCATCGGTGACATGGCAGTACTTAATCCATGACGTGGCCTCAAGGGGTCAGTCTTGGGCCTCTTAGCGTTCTCCCCGATCCCTCGCCCAAGATACAACTCCCTGTGTGTAGCGAGACCAACAGCCAAAACATCAACCATTAATAAGTGGAGGATGCGACTCACCATGGGTAGATGCGTGTCGACATGCTCTAAGTGATTGATGACCAAGGCTGCATCGGCCCTTCGTGCCAGAGGTGATTTGCCAAGCGTAATTGCGAGCGTCATTGCACCTGCTTGCTTTGCACTGTCAAGAGCATCAAGCAATTCCTGAGGGCTGCCACTGCTACTTATAACAAGCGCGAGCTCACCTGGCCGCATTTTCTTGGCAACCAACACTTGTAATCGACCCTCGACATGGGCTGCGCAAGCCAGACCAAGGCGCAGTAGCTTGAACTGTGCATCTTGTGCGATGCCGCCGTAGTGACCCACGGCAAACAAATCAACCCGCGTTGCCTTTGAAAGCATATCGATCGCGAGCTCGAGCTGGTCGGCGTCGAGTTGATCACGGACTTGGAGAATAGCTGATGCTGTATTGCCAAGGACTTTTGCTCCTAGTTCTAGAACAGAATCGCGGACAGTGACTCGACTGTGCTGTAAGGGTACTGTGGCAGTAAGTCCTGAAGCTAGACGAAGCTTGAAGTCAGAAAGTCCTCGGCAGCCGAGACTGCGACAAAAACGGATAACCGTGGGTTGGCTAACCTCAGCCGCCGCAGCAATCTGGGCGATCGGTTCATTCAAGGCGCTGCGCGGCTGCGCCAAAACCCATTCGGCTACCCGCCGCTCCGACGGTGATAAGTTGTCAAGGGCCTGTCGTAATTGCGACAGAAACACACCTCCCGGCACTGCTGAGAGGCTTGATAGCTGACTTTGCAAAATCGTTGAGGCGCCAATCCAGGTCGCCTGCTCGTCCGTAATGACATAACTTGGGATCGCTGCCAGATAATCACCAAATCGACCCTTATCCTCAAAACGGCTACGAAATTGGGATCGGTCGAAAAACGATCCTAATTTTGGTACGATGCTACCACCAATGAAAATGCCACCCAAGGCACCAAGCGTGACCGCAAGATTACTGGCTGCTGTCCCAAGTACAGCGCAAAAAACATCGAGTGCTTCAACACAACGCGCATCAGAAGCATCGATAGCCCGCCTGCTAATTTGCGGAGCGCTCAAATTTTCCGTACGTTCTCCATGCTTCAGACAAAGTGCCTCATGAATGAGTCGCAGCCCCGGGCCTGAAAGCAATCTTTCGAAGGAAACATGCCCAAAGCGCTCGCTGGCAAACCGCCAAACTTCAAACTCGCGTTCGTCGCGCGGCGAAAAGCTGCTGTGGCCTCCCTCAGATCCTAGCGAGAGCCAGGCGCCATCGGCAGGAATCAGACCAGACATACCAAGGCCGCTTCCTGCTCCAATCAAAGCAATCACGCGGGCATCTTGCGCCCTTCCCTTGCCGATTTGTCGCATCTGCCCCTCTCCTAGCAAGGGTAAGGCCATAGCTAAGGCAGAAAAATCGTTCACGACAACCAGGGTATCGAGGCCAAGTCGCTGCCTGCTTGCTTCAATCGAAAAATGCCAAGGCGAGTTGGTCATGCGAACCTGATCGCCATCGACTGGCGTTGCAACCGCTATCGCGGCATGTTCGATCCGAGGCGTATCAAGCACCTTGAGGTAACGCGAGAGCGCCTCATCGAGGCTGGCAAAATCGGCACAGCGTAATCGCTCTATTTGTTTAAACACCCCAGGCTCTACCTCAAGGGCGATTCTTGCCCATGTTGCGCCAATATCGGCAATCAGTCGGGGTCTTGCAAATGTAGTCATTAAGCGCAGCCTAGTTATGCTTTCGTGATGTTAATCGAGCAAAGTCAAAGAAAATCCGCGCCTTGATCCTACATATTGATGCTGCCATTGCGAAGCAGTTGTAGTTTTGTTACCTTGCCGGCTGATCATCAGGATTGAACCACGTAAGTCCATCCATGCAAGCCCCTGCCCCTTACCCGATGCTGTTGGCCGACATCGGTGGAACCAATGCTCGCTTTGCCTGCGTTCAGCGCTCGGCCGGGCCTATTATTGCCATTCAAAGCTTCGCCATAGCCGATTTTCCGAGCCCCTTGGAAGCAATCAAACACTACCGGCAGCGCTGCCTTGATATGAGATTGCTTGGAGCAGAACGAGCTGAGTTTCGAACAGCCGCCATCGCTGTTGCCACGCCCGTGCGTGGTGATCGTGTCGAATTGACGAATGGCCATTGGTCTTTTTCAACGCAGTCATTGCGGTCGACCTTGGCCCTTGATCACTGCATGGTTATCAATGATTTTGAGGCACTTGCCCTAGCTTTGCCCTATTTACAAGCAACGCAGTGGCGGAGCTTTCCAGGGCCACAACCTGGCAGCACCCAAGAGACGCTTGCAGTCATCGGCCCCGGAACTGGGCTTGGCGTTGCGGGCTTGAAGAAAATCGGTGCGGGTTGGGTTGCGCTCGCTGGTGAAGGTGGCCACGCAACACTCTCAGCGGCCGATGAGTGGGAGGCGCAACTGATTGCCTGGGTAAGATCAAGATACCCCCATGTGTCCGCCGAACGGCTGCTTTCTGGCGCAGGATTGCCCCTACTTCACGAGGCTGTTTGTGCGTTGAGCGGTAATTCCGGGAAAGCTCCGAAAACATATCACGCAGCCGACATACTCGATCAACTCGACCGCGATCCACTATGCCAAGAAACAATGGCGAGCTTTTGTGCCTTGCTAGGTAGCTTTTGCGGCAATGTTGCCCTAATGCTCGGTGCGCGAGGAGGCGTATTCCTAGCCGGTGGCATTCTTCCGCGCATCCAAGATTTCGTCATCAACTCACAGTTACAGGCCCGATTTATCGCGAAAGGACGATTCGAGGCGTATTTGGCTGACATTCCTTTAGCCTTAATCACCGACACCTACGCGGCTTTTTATGGGCTAAGTACCGCCTTGGAATCGCAACTAGCTACGCTTAATCCGGTGTTCAGTCGAAAGGGACCTATGGCATCCATCTCGCGTGCCGCCGTAGGCTGAGCGCCTCCAAACTGGAAGGGACCGGCAAGGGGCTGAAGGGGGCGATAGCCCGCGTCATAGTCCCAGGTATTGATATAAATGCGAGATCCATTCCACGATTCTCCGGGCCTCAATAGATGGCCAGGTAAGCGGAACTTTATGCGCCTTGCCGCCGGATCTGCCTCAATCGCAAGATCAGCCAAGACCGCCGTACCCTCTCGTTCGCTTGATGAATCTTTGCTTGAGAACAAGGCCTGTGACCACCCACCGAGCCTAGCCCTTAGATGCCAACGCATACCTTCGGGCAGGTTTCCAAACTGCAAGGGCATCGCAAACTGACCACCGCTTCGTTTGGGAAGCTCAAGAAATAAGGTCAACATCACGTGATCAAAACCATAGCGTGGCGCCCAGCGTTGACTAATCGCCGCCATTTCGACGACAAATTCCAGTCCTTCGCCATCAGAAACAATCTCAACTTTGCGGAGATCCGCCGCACGGATAGCCTCCCAATGTGATCCCGTGGGATAGCGATAAGTGCCGCTCGGTCCCCTGTCATCAAGCGCGGGATCTGTCGTGCAAAATAGCATTCGGCGAGCACGCTTTAGCACGAAGCTTTGCGGCTGGCTCCATGCCTTTTGCCCCTCTCGGACGATAACGCTCAAGGCTTCCTCGCCATCACCAATCCAGGCCGATAGGGTTTCAGACGGTAAGCCCCCCTCCTGGTCCGCGATGAAGCTTAGTCTTTTTGCCGGGTCCCATTGTGCGATGAGATCGACCATACCTTGGGCTGGCTTGGGGTTGTTTGAGGCTGACGGCCTATTGATCAGCTCAGCTGGCACCTCAAGTACGAGGGCTGAGCCTGGTGCCAAGACTATTAGCCCTTCGCTTTCTTTATAAATACCGCTTCCCCGCTTTTGATAAGCGTCCCGGCCTCCGTCTTGATAAGCATCCCGGTCACCCTTTTGATAAGCATCGCGCCCCCCATCGGCCGACCAGGCTAAACGGATCCAGCGAGGATCAATCGACGATAGGCCCAGCAAGTTAAGTGGTACCGCTCTTGGCTGACTCGCGGTATTCATGAGGACCAAGCCTTCATGGCTGAAATGATCGGACGGATCAGCGTCTGGCCATGCAGCGCGGGCAAAGGCAAGCAGCCCAGGGCCATCCCGGCTCACAGCAATCGGTGTAAACCCAGCTCGTGACCAAAGCTTATTACTGCGTCGCAGTTCGCTAAGCGCACGGATCCACGAAGCCATAGGCGAATGAAGATCGAAATGCGATTGACCGCCTGAGCCCCAACCCGTCGCAAACATCGCAGGTCGTTGAAGCTTAAAGCCTTGCTCGGTGCCGTAGTAGATCACCGGAATGCCAGGCAAAGTCATCATGGCGAGCATCGCCAGGCGAAGACCAGTTTCGTCGCCTGAACTTAGAAATCGATCAACGTCATGATTATCAAGGAATGAAGGCATCCAGTGCCACCGGGGATGAAGCCTTTGCATCTCAGTCAAACGATCGAGTAAGTAAGCGGGAGATGCTCCTCTTGCAAAAACCTTATCGAAGGCGGCATAAAGTGGGAAATTGAGCATTCCTCCCAGTACTTGACGCCCAGAGGCGTCATGCATGTAAGACTCAATGCGTTTAGATTGGAGGGTTTCGCCGTTTCGGTCGATGCCGAAGCCTTCGCCAAAAGCAAAAAAACCCTTCATACCCCGCCTTGCGGCTCGCTCGTGCATGCCGGGTGCAGATGGATCAGGCGAGTGCATGAAATCGTAGAGAAAGTCTGGGCTCACGTAAAAAGCTGTATCGATGCGAAATGCGTCGACACCTACTTTGTCGATCCATAATCCATAGCTTTCTCTAAGTGCACGGCGTATCGTTGGATGATCGGTATTCAAATCATCAAGCCCAGACATTTGGTAGCGTGCCTCTTGATCTGGATCGTTATAATTACTGATCGCAGGGGTCCAATGAAAAATATTATAGCGACGATCTAATGCGCGCCGCGGATCATTCATATTGAAAGGCCATTGCAAAGGCGCTGCAGGAATCGAGCCACGATTGGCTTGATAGCGGCCGTTTTGAGGGTTTATATCAAAGTAGTCACCAGTATGGTTTAAGACAATGTCTTGAATGAGGCGCATCCCACGTTCGCGTAATCGCCTTGCCAACCGCTGATAGTCTGCAAGCGTCCCAAGATGCGGATCAATCGATTTAAAATCAGCCGCCCAATACCCGTGGTATCCGGTTGATTGTGTCTTAGGTTCCCACCATTGTTGACGCACTGGAGGACTAATCCAAACGGCAGTCATCCCAAGACCAGCGATATAATCAAGACGCCTTTCTAAGCCTTTTAGATCACCACCACTATAACGATCCGATCGTCGTGGGTCGTAAATCCCCAGATGCCGCGGTCCTTGCCAATTGTTTGAAGGATCGCCATCGTCAAAGCGGTCTAGTAGCACGAAATAAACGATTTGGTCTCGCCAATCGGCCCTGGCCAGGTTGTGCCAATGAGCCAAGATGCACATGAGCAAAGCAAAGCAGGCAGTGCGACAAGCATTCATGGAGCGAGTAACCAAACGCCCGAAAACCCCGCAGGGATCAAATAACCCGGCCCGCCATGGAGTGGCATAGTCGGACGCAAAGCCATAGGCACAGTCAAATCCTTGTCGAATCCTTGCTGTTCGAACAGGATTAGCTGGGCCTCGCGCGACATACCCGGGTAATCGGCGAAAATCAGGGCAGGTTTTTTGCTGCTCAAGAACAAATCTGAGACCAAGGGCTGGACTTGGTCTCCAAGGTTATAGATCATTAGAAGATGCTCTGAGCCCAATCGTCGTTCCATTTGTAATATCGTACCATTAACTTGCACAGACAAGAGCTCACCTTGTGCCAAGGCTAATCGCTGAGCACGCAGGCGTACAAGATTGCGGTAGTGATGAAGTAGCGAGGCTGGGTCGTGTTTCTGACTTTCTACCGAGCGATCAGCCGCGTTGCTTGAAAAGTTCCGAAAGGGTTTGGCGGCGTCGCTAAATCCATAAAGTGGGGCCTTTGAATTCCAAACCATCGGTGTCCGCAAGCTTGGATCACCGCTTAATCCCTGTCCGCCGGAAAGGCCGATTTCCTCGCCGTAATAAATGAAGGGCGTGCCAAGTTGCAAAAGATAGAGGGCGGCGGCAAGCCGGTAGGCCGTTTGATCGCCGCCTAGCTGATCCCAGACCCGGTTACCGGCAAAGGCATCATGGTTTGCCAGCATCGTAGCGAGTGCACCATCGCCAGGCATGTCTCTTATGTAACGTACGAGCGGCTCAAACGCCGTCTTGTCTCCCCGCGCTGCGCGCAGGACTAGAGGGCCGAAACCGAATGCAAAGGCCCTGCCGCAAGAATCTTGTGCTGCATAACGCAGGGGCTTGCCGACAGCTTCGCAAACAAGATAGCGATTATCGTAGCGCGAAATTTCTGTCCGAACTTGCGCCAAAATGCGATGGTTTTCCTCCTGGTCGTACCAGTCGTTGGGGCCGTTTTCAACGAGGTGGCTGACTGCGTCGAGTCGGAATCCATCGACCCCGCGATTGAGCCAGAACCGCATATGCGCGAGGTGCCACTGAAGCATCGCTGTGTTACGCCAGTCAAACTCGGGCATCGTCGGTGAAAATGCGGCAAAGTAATAATCAGACGAAGAACCAGGTGCAGCCTGACGCCACGGGTTTGATCCAAAAATTTGCCAGGAAGGCGACGGCGTGTTCTGAAACACATACCATGAGCGAAAAGGACTATGAGCATTTGAACGGGCATCCATAAAAGCTGGATGCGTCGCTGCGCTGTGGTTAATGACATGATCGATGACGACTGCGATGCCTCGTGCATGCGCCTGCTTGATCAACTCGTCGAAATCGGCAAGGCTTCCATAGTCAGTTTCAATTTGACGAAAGTCGCTTACTGCATAGCCATGATCACGATCCTGACTTTGAGTAATAGGCATCAACCATAGGGCTCGGATGCCTAACCATTGAAGGTAATCTAAACTTTGTATCAGCCCTTGAAGGTCGCCCACGCCATCGCCGTTGCTATCTCTGTAAGCTCGGACGTAGACCTGCATGAATGTCTGGTGGCGCCATCCTTGGGAAAGCTTTGATCCCGGATCGACAAAACCCACGTCGGCTTGATCACTTAAGATCGATCCCGGTTTAACGCCAGAATCGGTTGAGCCTGGCGATACGATCGAAACTGATGCGGCGCTGAGCGAACTTGAAGCAGCGATGCCTGACTCTGATCCGCAGCCAAGCATCAACAAATGGAGGAGGCAAGCAGACCAGTTCAGAGGCCAGCCCGTCCTTGAAGACCAACCCGTACGTCGCTTGAATGCTTGCATCAGTGAATTCCTTGGCTTACGGCAAGATGTAGCAAAATTACATGAAGCAGATTACCTGAAAACTTTTCACATGCTCAAGATCTTGAATGCTCGCTTTCGACTCGCTGACTTGCTGATGTGTTGCTTGCTTGCTTGGCTACCAACGGCGAGTCAGGCGCGCGCCCTGCCCGAGGATTGCCGATCGGAGCAAAGCTTCCGGTCCATCCAAGCATCCACAGAAAAGTTGTCAGCCGCACTGCATTGGCATACCTTCGATTCGCTCTTGCTGCCTGAGAAGGCCTTGCCCGAATCACTCAAGGGGCGAATGGCGCAGGTTCGCTTTGTATTGAGAGCAAGCGAGCTTTATGCAGATTCAAACAAGCCTCATGTTAAGGAATGGGCACTGTCACTCAAGCAAAGCAAGATGGTTCCGAAAGGCGACAAGGCTTACCTCGGTGAGAGCTATGAGCTTTTGCTTCCCGACGATGCTTCGCTGAAAGACCGCGCCGCGATCCGCCAACGATTGCGAGAAGACTTGGTTGTTATGGCCTATGACCTGCAAGATCAAGTCCAATGGCAATCGCGCATTCAGATCGCAAGCGTACTCGATCGACTCTACGCTGAGGCAGCCCGTTCCCAACCACTCGGTCTCAGCATCGCAGGATCAGAGACCATGCCCAAACCGAGTTTGCGATTGTGGGCACCGACTGCAATATCGGTTTGGTTATGCATCGGAGAACATAAGCCGCAACTGCTTCCCATGAAGCGTATTGATCATCTGGGCATATGGCATATCGATCTAGAACAAAGACCTGAACCAGCCTGGTTTGGGACGCCTTATCACTATTTAGTGGAAGTCTGGACAGCCTCGCATGGCCTCGTGATCAATAAAGTGACCGATCCCTACGCGCTTGACCTAACGGCGAATTCCAAACAAAGTCGCATCGTCTGGCTCGATAATCCGCGAACGAAACCCAAAGGATGGGACAAAGCACGAAGGCCGCAAGCTGTAAGGGCACAAACCCAGATGCTGATCTATGAATTGCACCTGCGCGACTTTTCCGTAACTGATGACAAGGTTCCTGCGAAGTTGCGGGGTAAATATCTTGCCGCCCTTAGCAAAGACAGTTGGGGCATGCAACACCTCAGGCGACTTGCTCAGGCCGGCATCAGCGATCTTCACTTATTACCCGTCTTTGACTTTGCCACCGTACCAGAAGACGCTTGCACCAGTACGGCCGTCAAAGCAGCCTACCCAGCCGATCCGACCCCACAAGCATTGATCAGCAACGACGCTTCCACCGACTGCTTCAACTGGGGCTATGACCCCTTGCATTTTCAGGTGCCGGAGGGCAGCTATGCCTTAAACCCTGAAAAAGCGGGCTCAAGAATTAGAGAATTTCGCGCCTTTGTGCAGGCCATGCATAGCATCGGATTGCGGGTGGGTATGGATGTTGTCTACAACCATATGTCGGCTTCAGGGCAACACCCGCAGTCGGTGCTTGACCGCATTGTGCCGGGTTACTACCACCGACTCAATGCGATTGGCGAAGTAGAACGTTCTACCTGTTGCGATAACACAGCAACCGAGCATGCGATGATGGCTAAGTTGATGCAAGATAGCCTGATCACTTGGGTGAAGGATTACCGCATCGATTCGTTCCGCTTCGACTTGATGGGTCATCAGCCTAAGGCCGCCATGCTGGCGATCCAGGAGGCCCTTCAAGGTATCGCGAAGCGGCCCGTCCCCTTTATCGGCGAGGGATGGAATTTCGGTGAGGTTGCCAATCATCAGCGATTTGAACAGGCGTCGCAACTAGCACTCGCAGGTAGTGGTATTGCCAGCTTTAGCGATCGTGCACGCGATGCACTGCGCGGAGGCAGCGCAGGCGACGCTTCTCAGGCCTTAGCGGACAACGCTGGTTTCTTGCATGGGCGCAGCAATCCTGAGATCCGAAACTGGCTGCTTTGCGGACTAGCAGGAAGCCTAGGCGACTTTGAACTGCTTGAGTGGCGAACGCTCGCTGAGCCATCACTAGAGCGCAGCCCACGAAGTCTTCGTGACATAGACTACAAAGGTCAACCTTGTGGCTACGTCGCACAGCCAGGTGAAGTTGTGAACTATGTTGAAAATCATGACAATCACACGCTCTTTGACATCAATGTTTACAGGCTTCCAGCGAGTGCCTCGCCTGAGGATCGGCTACGTGCGCAAGTGCTTGGCTTTGCAATCAACAGCCTCAGCCAAGGGATTGCGTACTTCCATGCAGGCGGCGAACTCATGCGCTCGAAATCGATGGATCGCAACAGTTTTGATTCGGGCGATTGGTTCAATCGCATCGATTGGAGCGGCAAAAGCCATGCCTTTGGTAGCGGCTTGCCGCCAGGCACGGAAAACAGCAAGGACTACGCGAGCATGCTGCCGTTGCTCAATCAGCCAAACGTACGCCCCAAACCCGAACACATCGCAAGGTCCCTAAGAAGTTTTTTGGATTGGGTACACATTCGGCGAAGCATTCCAGAATTGAGACTTGAAAGCGCAAAAGCCATCCAAAACCAGCTCAAGTTTTTAGACTTTGACATCTTGGATCTAAGCAAGCGTGCATACGATCCATCCACGTCGCAACTAGTGATCGCTGCGCACATTGCAGCAAATCAAGACATCCATCAACCTCAGAGCAAAGCCAAATCAGACAGCCCACCATACCGCGGAATTGCCTATGTGGTGAATGGCAGCTTTGAAACCCAACGGATTCGGATCAACGCACTCAAGGGGCGAACACTCAGACTTCACCCCAGACTACAAGCATCGGCAGCACTTGAGCCGCGCGATGCTGTCAGGCCGACTTGGGATGCTAAACGCGGCGTACTGACCATTCCCCGACAGAGCGCCCTGCTTTTTTTTGACAAGGACTAATCGTGTGTTTATACGTTATTTAACGTTAATTTTTTTATTAACCTTTTGCACAGCTGAGGCCGCAACCATTACGATTTCTTGTGACAGCACTGGCATCGAAGGTCAGCTTTGCAAGCGCCATGCGCAAGACTGGGCCAAAGCTCGCGGACACGAAGTGCGGTTTTTTTCACCACCAACCAGCCCTACAGAAAAGCTTGCGCTGTATCGACAATTATTTGCCGCACGATCGGCTGATATCGATGTGATCGTGATTGACGCAGTATGGCCAGGCGTTATTCGTGACCATCTTATTGACTTACGCCCCTTCAGCAAAGGCCAGGAACGCGAGCATTTTCCAGCCATTATCGCTAACAACACGGTGAATGAAAGACTGCTTGCGATGCCATGGTATGTTGATGCCGGCTTGCTCTTTTATCGCAAGGATATGCTCGAACGTTATAAGCTGCCGGTACCTAAAACATGGGACGAACTTGAGCGCACCGCGCAATATGTTCAAAAGGCTGAGCGCGAGCGTGGCAACTCAGACTTCCAAGGATTTGTGTTTCAAGCCAAAGCCTACGAGGGATTGAGCTGCAATGCGCTCGAATGGATTGCCAGCTTCGGCGGAGGCCAGATCGTAGAAACAGATGGCAGCATCAGCATTCATAACCCGGCCGCCGAACAAGCGCTCAGTATGGCTGCGCGCTGGATCGGAACCATCGCACCCCGTGGCGTGTTGAACTATGCTGAGGAAGAGGCCCGCGGCGTCTTTCAGAGCGGCAAAGCACTATTTATGCGTAATTGGCCCTATGCGTGGGCACTTGCTCAGCAGGCTGACAGCCCCATACGGGACCTTATCGGTGTTGCCTTGCTGCCTCAGTCGGCAAGCGGTCGGCATGCTGCCGCCCTTGGGGGCTGGCAACTTGGCATTAGCCGATACTCAACGCATCCGGCGCTTGCCGCCGATCTCGTCATGTACCTTAGCAGTGCCGCGATTCAAAAAGAAAGAGCGATAAAGGGTAGTTTTAATCCAACGCGGCCTCTGCTTTACCAAGACGAAGACATCCTGCGCAACAACCGATTTATGGCTGAACTCGGCTTGGTCTTCGCAGAGGCAGTCTCACGCCCGGCAGCCCAAACCGGCCTGAAATACCCTCAGGTCAGTCAAGCGTTCTGGGATAGCACCCACGCAGTCCTCTCTGGCAAGACTGATGCCCCAAGCGCATTGAAGAAGCTTGACGCAAAGCTCAAGCAAATCAAACGTCGGTCCTGGTAGCGGGGTACACGATCAAAAGGCCGCAGACAAATGGAATGGGCTCGCGGCCAAACGGCAAGACTTTGATCTTGAGCATGTATGTAGTTTTGCTACACTAAGTTGAGCTGTATAGGCCCACTCAGGCGGCCAAGATCTTAAGAACTAGGAGACAACTTCATGCAATCCCGTTCGTCCGGGCGTCGCCCGAGCACTCGCGTTTCAGCTTTCCACTTAACGCCACTCGCAGCGGCATGTCTTGGTCTAGTCCTGAGCTCACAGCTCCAGGCCCAACAAGCCTCAAATGCGAGCGTGACCGTCACTGGTATTCGCGGTGCGCTTGAGAGTGCCGTGAATATAAAGCGTGAGTCCGACAATATTGTCGAGGTGATCAGTGCAGAGGATTTGGGTAAGCTCCCAGACACGAGCGTAGCCGAGGGCTTGTCGCGGCTTCCAGGGATCACATCACAACGCACAGGTGGGCGTGCCCAACAGATTTCAATCCGAGGCCTCGGCCCCGATTTCGCAACCGCCCTGCTCAACGGTCGCGAGCAAGTCACCACGGGCGACAGTCGAGGCGTTGAGTTTGATCAGTACCCCTCCGAACTTTTGCATCGCGTCGTCGTCTACAAAACCCCCGATGGTGGCCTGCTTGGTCAGGGCTTATCAGGTACCGTCGATTTACAAACCGTTCGCCCGCTGGAGGCAAACCGCGGTTTCGCCGCTGGGTATCGCAAAGCATTTCTGGGCCAAAACACAGGCAATCCCGGTCATGGGGATCGCATGAGTATTAGCTATGTCGACTCATTTGCCGATCGAAAAATCGGTATTGCACTTGGCTTTGCCCGTCTCGATGAAACAGGTCCGAAAACCGAGCGTTTCGATAGTTGGGGCGGTGGCAGCGCCAAACTGAATGGCGCAGGAGCAGACCTGCAAGTGCCATACAACGGTTTTGGATACTTCCAAGATCAGACAACCCAGCGCCGCGAAGGGGCGATGGCGGTGTTGCAACTGAGGCCCTCAGACCGTTATGAAACAACAATCGACTATTTCAAGTCATCCTTCGACAAAATTAGCGCCACGAAGGGATTTCAAGCGCCCTTGAATGACTCGTGGAATCCGGCTTCTGGTAACTATGACAGCGCAGGCGTGCTCACCGCTGCAACGCTCAGTGGCTCGAAAGTCACTGCAGGCACATTCAATAATGTTCGAGCCGTTATTCGCAATGATGCGACCTCTACCTTTGACGATGTCAAATCTTTAGGCTGGAATAATCGCTTCAAGCTCGACAAAGACTTGAGCCTGGTTGCCGACTTCAACAAGTCTTCGGCCGAACGGACCGGTGGGATTATCGAAACCACGGCGGGCACAGTTCAAAGTCAGCTCGGAAAGGCGCAGCTTGACAGCATCAAATTTACCGATGCCAGACAGTTCACACCTGGACTTGATTACACCAACCGCTCGATTGTCCGATTGACCGATGTCCAAGGGTGGGGGGGTGGCGTGGGCTCACCCCAAGCTGGCTACTCGAAATTGCCAAGCGTAAGTGACGAGCTTAGCGCTGGGCGTTTAAGCCTTAAAAAGGAGTTGAGCGGCGGCATGTTCTCCGCGATCGAGGGTGGCTATAACAGCACCGACCGCGAGAAAGTTCGTGCCTTTAAGGAAGGCCGTCTTGTGATTCTTGGCGATACAACAGGACTTGGTTCTGCGGCGATGCCTGGCGGCGGGACCACAACGATTGCCGGCATACCGATCGCGACTTTCGATCCAAGTTCATCGGTTGGTTCGATTTATCAGGTCGCCACGAAGGTGCATCCCGACATTTATAACAAAGACTGGACCGTCAAGGAAAAAGTCAACACCGCCTACATCAAAGGCGATATCGACGGGAAACTGATGTCACGCAATGTGCGGGGTAATGTCGGTTTGCAATTCGTGAAGACTGAGCAGTCCTCAGCAGCCTTTAATGTCGACCGAGGCAACTGTACGGGCGATACGCCAGCAACCTGCCCGGGCAGCAGTGTGGCACAGGGCGCAAGTTATAACGATGTACTTCCCAGCATGAACCTTGCCTTTGACCTAGGACAAAGCCAGCTATTACGAGTCGGCGCAGCAAAGGTCATGGCCAGACCAACGATGAACGATATGCGGGCAAGTAAGAGCGTTTCTTATGACGCGGCGAAAAACGTCTTAACGGGCGACGGCGGTAATCCGCAGCTTGAACCCTTCCGGGCAAACGCATTAGACGTGTCCTATGAGCGTTACTTTGGTCGCGGCGCTATTGTGAGTTTGGCTGGATTTTATAAAGACCTCGATACCTATGTGCTTCGCCAAAATGTCAGCTATGACTTCAGGTCCTTGCTAAGCCCATCGATGAAGCTGCCTGCAGGCGGATCAACGATTGGACTTATGAACATGCCGGTCAATGGATCGGGCGGCTCCATCAAAGGACTCGAGCTTGCGGCGGTGTTTCCCTTTGAGATGATTGCCAAACCATTGAGTGGTTTCGGTATGCAAGCAAGTTATAGCAATACATCAAGTGCCATTGACCTTTCGACCGCAGGCTTTAACTTAGATGGCGTTGACGCCGCCAAGAAAAGCACGATCGAATTGCCCGGTCTGTCCAAGCGGGTCAGCAACCTCGTGGTGTACTACGAAAAGGATGGTTTCGGCGCTCGGGTGGCGCAACGCTCACGTTCTGATTTTGTGGGCGAAGTCACCAATTTCGCCGGTGATCGTCAACTCACCTATATCAAAGGTGAATCGATCGTTGATTTGCAACTTAGCTATAACTTAAAGCTTGCAGGCAGACAAAATCTCTCAATCCTCTTCCAAGGCATCAACATGACCAATGCGAAGTTTGAGCGTTATCGTGAAGAGCCGAGCAACGTGATCGAGTCGGTAAAATACGGAAAGACCTTCTTGATTGGACTGTCTTATAAGATGTAGAGTTCACCGAAGTATGCCGTTAAAGAGCCTCTGCGGCCGTAAGGTCTCAGAGGCTTTTGTTTGGAGTTGCCATGAATCAAAACAGGCCTGATGGATGTATCAGCGAATTGGTCATCGTCGGCGGTGGGACAGCCGGGTGGATGACAGCCGCTGCCTTATCCAAAATTCTTAACCGTTCGATCGCTATCACACTGGTTGAATCTGATGAGATAGGAACGGTCGGGGTTGGCGAAGCAACGATTCCGATGATCCAGCTATTTAACCAAGTCGTCGGCATCGATGAAAATGAGTTTATGCGCGAAACTCAGGCAAGCTTCAAACTTGGGATTGAGTTTGTTAATTGGGGTCGGCTCGGTGACCGATACATTCATGCCTTTGGTAACTTTGGTCAAGAAGCATGGACCGTCGATTTTTATCAGTATTGGTTGAGGCTTTGGCTGGAGCAAAAGGCATTCGATCTTGAGGCTTACTCGATCAATCGAATGGCTTGCAAAGCCGGACGATGCATGCGTGCTGATCCCCAGCGACCCAACTCGCCGCTCGGACAAATTGTCCACGCATTTCACTTCGATGCCGGCCTGTATGCCAAATATCTGCGGAAACTTGCTGAATCAAGAGGCGTGAAGCGCATCGAGGGTATGATCGGAGCGGTCGAGCAAGAACCCCATCAAGGCCACATTAAGTCCGTAAAGCTCGGTTCAGGTCAGGTGATTGCAGGTGACTTTTTTATTGATTGCACAGGATTTCGCGGACTGCTCATCGAACAAAGCCTAAAGACTGGTTACGAGGACTGGTCGCAATGGCTTCCCGCTAATCGCGCCATTGCGGTTCCTTGTGAACGCTCTTCTGACTTTACGCCCTATACGCGAGCAACAGCGCAGCGAGTGGGTTGGCAGTGGCGTATTCCACTTCAGCACCGTACCGGTAACGGCATTGTTTATAGCAGTAACTTCCTGAGCGACGATGAGGCGCGGTCCATACTGCTTTCCAATCTTGATGGTCGACCCACAGCCGAGCCACGCCCGCTGCGCTTTGTTACAGGAAAAAGGAAAAAGCTCTGGCATCGCAATGTACTTGCGATAGGACTTTCAAGCGGCTTTCTCGAACCGCTTGAGTCAACCAGCATTCACTTGATTCAGAGCACCATTGCGAAATTTATTAGCTTTTTCCCAGATCGCCATCTTGATCCTGCAGATATCGAGGCCTTTAATCGTCAAATGGACTTCGAGTTTTCTACTATTCGGGACTTCATCATCCTGCACTACAAACTCAATCAACGCGACGACTCAGCCTTCTGGAAGCATTGTGCAACGATGCCTATTCCGGAGCGACTTCAAGAAAAGATTGATCTTTACCAAAGCCACGGCAGGATTATCCGCGAGTCGAATGAACTGTTTTCAGAGCTAGCCTGGTTACAGGTCATGCATGGCCAGGGCCTTAAGGCGCGACGAGCTCACCCACTCGCATCGATTTATAGCGAAAAAGAAGTTAGCGAGTTTCTAGAACACATCAGACAAACGATTGCAAACTGTGTGGATCTGATACCCACGCACGCAGATTATATTAATCAGCACTGCAAAAGTATGGTCCAAGTTGCGGCCTAGTCGACCAGGGATTAACCGGGCTGACAATGACCGCCAAACTGCGCTCGATCGCTTTACTGCTTGGCCCAGCACTATTACTTATGTTTATGGTTGCGATATGGCCGCTAGCCAGATCCTTATGGTTTGGCTTTACCGAAACCAATATTAATGACTTGTCGGTGAGCAGCTGGGTTGGCTTAGAAAATTATATCGGTGAATACGGTCTATTTTTTAATCCGAATGATGTAGATGGATTTTGGCTAGGTGATTGGGGGATTTCGATTCGAAACACCTTTGCCTTCGCATTGATATCGGTTAGTTTGGAAACGATATTCGGTCTCCTTGTTGCGCTATTGCTCCATCGTGAGTTTCCAGGCCGTGCACTGGTTCGAACGGCTGTGCTCGTTCCGTGGGCACTACCAACCGTGGTGTCCGCCAAGATGTGGCATTGGATGCTGCACGATCAGTTCGGTGTCATCAACGCCTGGCTTTTGGACTTAGGAATTGTCGATGAAAAGATTGCCTTCACCGCAGATCCGACCTATGCCTTTTGGACCGTCGTGGCGGTTGATGTTTGGAAGACAACGCCGTTTATGGCGCTGCTAATTCTCGCAGCACTACAGTCGCTTCCGAGAGACTGCTACGAAGCAGCCAAGATCGACGGCGTTCATCCGTTACGACTTTTCTTAAGAGTAACCCTTCCGCTGATCCGCCCTGCCCTGATGGTGGCGATCATGTTTCGACTACTCGACGCTTTGAGGATTTTTGATCTTGTTTTTATACTAACAGCGAACAGCACTGACACACTGACGATGTCAGGATTTGTGCGTCGCGAGATGATTGACCATGGCCATATTGGTTTTGGTTCTGCAGCTTCGAGCTCTTTGTTTCTGATTATCCTTCTAACCGCTATTGTTTTTGTACGAGCAAGTCGCATGCGCCTTGCCGAGCGCGCCTGATGGGATCGCCAAGCAGCAAACTAGCAAGCCTACTGTCGATAGGCTTAGCCGCGTTGGCGGTTTGCATTTGCCTTTTCCCATTGCTTTATGCCTTGCTTACTTCGTTTAAGACAGGAAGCGAGTTGTTTTCAAGCGCACTGATGCCAACTCAAGCGAGTCTGGAGAACTACCGAGCACTGTTTTCTGGCGGACAAAGTTTTGGTCGGCATTTGATCAATTCGATCATGGTCGCAAGCCTTACGGTGACTGGTTCTTTGGTTCTAAGTCTTGGAGCGTCCTATGCCCTCGGACGCGTTAATTTTGCCGGCAAGTCATTACTGCTGATGACGATTCTTGCGGTTTCAATGTTTCCACAAGTTGCCGTGCTTTCGGGTATGTTTGAACTGATGCAAATGCTTGGACTTTATAACCGTGCCGTTGGCCTCGTAGTCCCCTATGCTGTCTTCACGCTTCCTTTCACAGTGTGGATTCTCACGACCTTCATGCGTGAGCTTCCGCTTGAGCTCGAGGAGGCTGCGATCATGGATGGTTGCGGGCCCTTCCGAATCATTATGAAGGTATTCATGCCCCTGCTTTGGCCGGCTATGGCATCGACAGGCTTACTGGCATTTATCGGTGCCTGGAACGAGTTTTTGTTTGCCTTAAGCTTCATGATTGGTGATGATCAACGCACGGTACCCGTGGGTATTTCGATGATCGCAGGCACTTCATCATTTGAGATCCCTTGGGGTACGAT